>REEN01000118.1 GCA_007695015.1 Marinilabiliales bacterium | reverse complement strand
TTGCCCGGCAACCAACTCCTCAGGTCCGTATTGTATGAAGGGTCGTTCAGAATAATGCTCTGCCGGCGGTTAATGTCTATTATTTTGAAACTTACCATGTAATTCCTGTAAACCGGGGCCACGCCGGTATTGGCCCATTCGCTCTCAACCCTGAGAGTTTGTCCGGCATTCACCTGGTCGGGTACCGTGAGGTAATTGATCACGAACCTGTAACCCATTTTCTTCATGAACTCCTCGGCCGCACTCCACCACCTGGGCGGCACGGGCGATGATTTGTTATTGAAAACGGAAACCCGCCAGCGCAGCGCTTCATTGAAGATTTGCTCAATATCATAACCACTGTCGGCCCATACCTGCATGACACCGCACGATTCAAAATGTACGGGGGCATGCTTCCAGGCATCGGCAGCGCCTGCTTCATCGATGTATTGCTGGTAAGCATCTCTCATATGGTTCCATTCCGGAGAAAAACTGCCGAGATCTCCCAGGCAGTCCGCTCTCCACCCGGTACCGTTCTTAATTGCATAAGCAAGTTCTTCACCGCCTCCTATAAGCATCAGAAGAGGGGTTTCGGTAAAGCTTTCCAGGAAAATATCAACCAGTGCCTTCCTGATTTCGGGTTTTACCACTGGCTGTGGCTCTACAAAGGCAAAGTGCCATTCACCCCAGTGGCCCAGTGAGCGCATATCCACATGATCTATATCTGGATGTCCGTCATACCTTTTCCCCATTTCTCTCACAAGCCGTCCAAAATGCTCCAGGTAGAGCGGATCGTTGTGGTCGGGCATCCAGCTTTTGCCTCCCCGCTCAGGCACGTAATCGAATCCCCTGGCTCCCAGATCCCTGTACCATTCAGGAGGGCCCCCGTTCACCGGCATGATCGCCAGTCCCACCCTTTGACCGCGCGATCTTGCTACTTCGATTATCTGGTCTGTCCTGACCCAGTCATAACTGCCATTTTCCGGCTCAATATCCGACCAGTACAGCCGCCAATAGGCGACCGTTGATTTAGGGTGCCCCTCAATATTGCCATCAAAATTGTTCATGGTGGTGAAACCCATACCCGGATTATAAAGTACATCGTCAATAGTTTTCGGCCTGATGGTATTCCTGCCGGGACTTCCTTCGAAACCTGTCTGCGCGGTTAGCCCGGTATTTAGCATCAGAAGGAGGAAGGACAGAAGTATGCCGCATGCTGCCGGAAATTTGCTTCGGACTGCCAGGGAGATGCTGCCGGTAGTCCGGCAGATGCCTCGTACTGCCAGGCATGAACCGGCTGCTGTTCTGGCGGTGCTGCCTGATGACCGGGAAATGGAGCGGGCTGAGTGGATTTGGCTTTTTGCTGAAGCGGTTGTCATTGCAGTGAGTTTTTGATGTTTCTGCCGGTTTTTTGTTGTTATCTGTTGCCACCTGCAGCCTGGTTGATGATCTCCCATGCCCTTTCCACATCTGCCAGGGTGGTGGTTCGCTGGCCAACGGAAAGCCTGATGGTGTAGCGACCCGATAGTAGCGTATGGGTGAGGAAGACCTCCCCTGTTTCGTTTATTCGCATTAGCAACTCCCTGTTGATTCGGTCCAGTTCCTTTTCGGAACTGTTGCCGTCGTTCCGGCGGAAGCAGACCAGGCTTGCGCTGATGGGGGCCAGCAGCTCAAAATGGTTCGATACTCTTACCTGCTCCCCTAACCATTGTGCCATCCTGATATGGTTTCGCACTATCTCCTTCAGACCATCTACCCCGTAGTGGCGGATAACAAACCAGAGCTTAAGCGCCCTGAAACGCCGGCCAAGCTGTATGCCCCAGTCCCTGTAATTATTCACCTGTGCATCCCTGCCGGTTTTCAGGTATTCGGGGTTGATGGACATTGTTTTTATGAGATGTTCGGGGTTGCGCACAAAATAGGCTGAGCAGTCAAAGTTGGTCATCATCCATTTATGTGGGTTGAAAACCAGTGAGTCAACATATTCAGCTCCCTTCATCAGATCCCTTTTCTCTTCAAGAATTGCTGCCGTTCCTGCCATCGCAGCATCCACGTGCAGCCAGATACCGTGTTTTTTGCATACTGCGCCAATCTCATCAACAGGGTCTATGGCTGTCGATGAGGTGGTGCCGACAGTAGCGATAACACAGGCAGGTCTGAATCCTCTTTCAATGTCCTCCTGTATGGCTTCCTCCAGCTTATCAGGCCTCATGGCATAATTTTCATCAATTTCGATATAGATGAGGTTTTTCCGCCCGTATCCCGCCATCCTGACACCCTTCTCAATGCTTGAGTGCGCTTCGGCCGATGCATAAACCCTGAGGGCCGGGCCCGCAGCAGTTTTTTCGCCGGACCTGTTTCCGGTCCCGGTTCGGGTTGCTTTACCGGTGCCTGCTTCCTGTTCTTCACGACTTCCGGGGAATCCGTAAAGTCCTGTCTCATTACAGGTAAACCCGGTAGCTACCTCGCGGGCGGTGAGCAATGCAGTGAGTGTGGCAGTTGATGCCGTATCGTGGATAACTCCTTTCATCCCTTCGGGAAGGCCTGTCATCTGCCGCAGCCAGTCCGTTACCACCTCCTCAAGTTCGGTTGCGGCCGGTGAGGTCTCCCACGACATGCACTGGGCACCAAGCCCTGCCGTAAGCATTTCGCCAAGGACTGATGCCGGACTGTTGTTTGCGGGAAAGTAGGCAAACCAGCCCGGATGCTGCCAGTGGGTCATCCCGGGAAGGATGATCTCCTTGAAATCTTTCAATATAGTTTTCATCTCCTCCGGGCCGGCAGGTGGTTCCTTGGGCAGTTTCGAGATGATATCCCCCGGTCCGGCTTCGGACCTTACCGGGTAATGCCTGACATTCTCAAAATAATCGGCTATCCAGTCGACTATCTCATGCCCGTATTTCCTGAAAGTATCCTTGTCCATTATTGTATTTCCTTTTTCTTAAGTTAATTTTACAGCTGGAGGTAAAGACAGGGTTCGCGATTTTTGACTAAATTGACTGCAATATCCGGTTAAAAGTAATAAAAAAATCTGCCCGTAATGAAAATTATATTAACGCTAACGCCCGGATCCATATCCTAACCGGTTTGTTCCGCTGATAGCCCGGCATGATCCGGCAGGTGCGGGGAGATCGGAGCGTTATGGGAAGAAACGATGATACCGGGATAACAAAAAACATGAATTTATGAACCGGAACATGATCATAATGGCTTTGATACTGCTGGTTTCTTGCCAGGAACGAAGGCATCCTGAACATCAGGATGATTTGATCGTCGGCGCCATGAATGTTACTGCCACGGAGGGTGATACACTCTTCTATGACAAGGTGATGAAGCAGTTGCTGGAGGAGGCTGGCCCCGATTGGGATATCGGCCGGCGGATGGTGCTGGCGGGAAAGATGTTTCTCGGCACACCCTATGTTGCGTCAACTCTTGAGGTCGAAGGCGACGAGCACCTGGTTATCAACTTGCTGGGAGTGGATTGTACAACACTTGTTGAATACGTAACTGCCATGGCGCTCTGTTCAGCAGGTGACCGGCAGGGTTCAGCAGGTGACCGGCAGGGTTCAGCAGGTGAACAACAGGGTTCAGCCGGCGATCAGCAGAATTCAGTGGGTGACCGGCAGGGTCCGGCCGGCGATCGGCATGGATTCGGCTGCTTCGCCCGGCAACTCGCCGAACTCCGGTACCGCGGCGGGATGATAGATGGCTATCCCTCACGGCTCCATTATTTCACTGAATGGCTGAAGGACAATGAAAGGAAGGGCTACATTGATATTATAAGCGATGAGGCCGGCAACAGGAAACTTGATACCAAAGTGGGCTTTATGACTGCCAACCCCGGTTCATACAGGCAACTGGAGGAGGATGCCTCACTGGTATATGTGATGGCTGGAATTGAGAAGTGGATCTCTGCTTACGATATGAGGTATATTTCCAGGGACCAGATTGATGATATTGCTCCACTGATCAATGATGGTGATATTATAGCCTTTGTTTCAGATATAGAGGGGCTTGATGTTTCGCATACCGGACTTGCAATTTTTGTGGATGAAAGACTTCACTTTCTTCATGCATCATCCAGATCGCAGGAGGTAGAAATTACAACGGTGCCATTGTCGGAATATCTCGCTGACAGCAGCAGGATACCTGGCATTCTTGTGGCCAGGGTAAAACCTGTCGCGGATTAATTCATAGATTAAGATGAGCATATTTTCACAGCACAATAAAATCCGGCCCGATTTGCCATACGCATGAATCAGTATTTTGCATTGTAAGGGTAATTTTTGATCTGTTTTCTTTACTTTGCAGCGATATTTTATTTGAAACCGGGATTGAGCCACTGATGAGCAGTCCCTATGAACAATCAGACTTATGACGTTGCCGGAAAAAGATTTGGGAGTAATAGCATTCGGAGTAAAAACAGGAATAATAACTGCTGAAGATGACCTTGCCGGGGTCATCAGTAGAACCATAGCCAAAAACCCTGAGATAATAAATGACGGAGATATCCTGTGCGTAACCGAATCGGTAGTTGCCATCACACAGCATAATGTGGTAAACCTGTCAGATGTTTCTGCCGGGATAGGTAAGAGACTTAACCTCGAAGAGAGTTCAACTGTCGGCGTTGTCCATCCCATACTGTCGCGCAACCGTTTCTCGATGATGCTTAAAGCGATAGCCAAGGCGGTTCCCAAAGGAAAAGTTATCATTCAGTTGAGGTTTCCTGACGATGAACAGGGCAATCCTGTTATTTCGAAAGAGACGCTGAAAAAGATGGGCAAATGCTTTGACGATCTTATAACAGTTGATGAGATAGGGGATGACAGGCTGCTGCACCCCGAAACCGGGATGGACTATATCGGGTATTATGAGGAGATCGTAAAGGAGGCCGGCAGCGATGCTGAGATATTCCTCTCCAATAATTTCAGTCATATTACTGCCAGGGAGCCTGACGGCATCATTGTAAGCAATGTTCATGAAAGGAATGAGGTGCTTGAGGAGATCAGGGAAACAGGGTATAAAAATGTCATTACCCTGCAGGATATCTATTCCGATCCCCGGAAGGGAGTCTATTCGGAATACGGGCTTCTCGGATCGAACCTCCTCGACCCCGTCAATGAACAGCTAAAGCTCATGCCCAGGGAATCAGACCGGGTATGTGAGGAGATCAGGGAGATGATAGATAAGGAGTTTGGCAGGAAGGCAGAGGTGCTTATTTACGGTGACGGCGCCTACAAGGACCCTGAGTCTGGCATTTTTGAACTTGCCGATCCGGTATCGTGCTTCGGCTGTACGGCCGGGATAAAGAACAGGAACAGGATAGGTGTCAAGACCAAGTACCTGATGCAAAAGCTGCATAACGAAGGTAAGTCGCGGGAGGAGATCGAGAAGATAATCGCAGAAGAGAGCCGGAAATTTGCCGAAAAGCAGGACAAGCAGGGATTCAGCGCCCAGGGTACCACCCCCCGCAAGATAGAGAACCTTGTCTCTTCGCTGGCCGACCTCGTTTCAGGAAGCGGCGACACCAACACACCGCTGGTTGTCGTGAGGGGTTTTATCTAAGATTGAACAAGCCCCGGAGATCCGGGGCTTGTCTTCCAGCTAAAAAAATGGGGTTTCTATTGTTTTACCATCTTTATTACCAGGTTTATTCCATTTTCCTTTTCAAATCTGAGCAGGTAAATTCCTTTTTCCAGGTTGCCGGTTGAAATTGTTTTCTCTTCCAGGTCAATGATGTTATAATTTCCGATTACCTGCCCCGTAACATTCAGAAGAGTAATTCTACTGAATGAACCGGGATTAGAGATGGTCAGTTGATCGGTAAAGGGATTTGGAAAAATTCCCGGTGCGGGCTTCTCTGCGTCCCTGATCTGGGTCACCAGAACGAATTCGGCAGTGATGTTTTTGTTGGCGTCCATCGTAAATGTCTGTGTAGCCTGCGTCGCGGTGATGCTTCCGGTCCATCCCTCAAATATGGCATTTGCTTCGGCAGCCGCATCGATGGTAACCTCCGTGCCCTCGTCAAACTGCAGGGGCTCTGTATATGTGTCTCCGTTCACACTGACCAGGCCCGGTCCTGTAACAGTGATGGTCAGGGTGTACTCCGGTACGGCTGTTTCGGTGAATGTGGCGGTGATGTTCTTGTCGGCGTCCATCGTAAATGTCTGTGTAGCCTGTGTCGCGGTAATGCTTCCGGTCCATCCCTCAAATTCGGCATTTTCTTCGGCAACCGCCTCGATGGTGACCTCCGTGCCCTCTTCAAACTGCAGGGCCCCTGCAAACGGGTCTCCGTTCACGTTGACCGAGCCCGGTCCTGTAACGGATATTGTCAGGGTGTACTCCGGCAGGGCAGTTTCAGCAAATGTCGCGGTGATGTTCATGTCGGCGTCCATCGTAAATGTCTGTGTCGCCTGTGTCGCGGT
>REEN01000117.1 GCA_007695015.1 Marinilabiliales bacterium | reverse complement strand
ATTGATGACGGCGCAACGTGGCAGTCGGCGACCTCCTTTACCGGACTTGCTGCCGGCACTTACCAGGTGTGGATGCGCGATGAAGCCTTCCCGGACTGCAGGATGCTACTGCAAACGGTGACGCTCACCGAACCAGCCAGGCTGATTATAACAGAAGTAGTGACAGAAGATATACTGGCCGGCCAGGACGATGAAACGGGAAGCATCACCATCATGGCAGATGGCGGCACCCCGCCTTATATATACAGCATCGACAACGGCGACTCATGGCAGGACGGCAATGGTTTTGAAAACCTCGGTGAGGGAGTTTATCAGGTCGTGGTTGCCGATGACAATGGCTGCCTGGCTGATACCACTGTGAGCGTGAACGTAATATCGCTGATCGATGCAACGGTAGGCTTCGCCGGCCCGGCCTGCCATGGCTATGCCGACGGGTTTATAACGATCACTGTTGACGATGGCAACGAGCCGTTCGAATATTCGATCGACGGTGGAACAACATTCTTTGATTCCGGTAATTTTGAGGGACTGGCGGCCGGCACATACGAGGTGGTTGTAAGGGATGCCATGGGGTATCTCTATCTAGAGACGGTAGTGCTTGCCGAGCCTGACCCGCTTAACGCCGGTCTGACCGTTTCCGATGCCTGGTGCAGCAGTCTGAGCCATGACGGTGCGGCTGCCGCAGAGGTAACCGGTGGTACCGCTCCCTATACATACTTATGGTCCACCGGAGCCACAGATCCCGGCATCTCCGGCCTGGGTCCGGGTGATTACGGGCTGCTGATTACCGATGAGAACGGTTGCGAACTGGAGGTTGCCGCCTCAGTTGGTTATGAGCACCTGCTGGAAGTATCGCTTCCCGGCTCTGCAGCGATATGCCACGACGAGGAGTATGAGCTTGAACCCCTGCTTGAGCAGAGCGGCTCATCGGTGGTGTGGAGCTGGACAGCCTCGCCCGGCGCCGATCCTGCCCCGGTAGCCAACCCGGTCGTTTCTCCTACGCAGGCAACAACCTATTCGCTGCAGGTGACCGACGAGAACGGATGTGTGGCAGAGGCTGCCATAATGGTCGATCTGCACCCGCTTCAGGGTATATGGATTGGTAACGATACGGTCATATTCCAGGGAAGCGCGATCACGCTCGAAGCCAGAGGAGGCGAATTTGTAAATTATGAGTGGGCGCCGGGGACTGGACTAAGTGCGTTGAGCGGACCGGTAACGACGGCCACTGTTAACGAGCCGACCACCTATTTTGTTTTTGGAGAAACGGCTGAAGGCTGTATCGAGTCCAACTCCATATTTATCGACATAGTGCGGCCGGTTCATCCGGTTTCGGGCTTCACACCGAACGATGACGGCATAAACGACTACTTTGAGATCGGCAACGCACAGGATTATCCCGATATAGTCGTCGAGGTTTTCAACAGGAGCGGCCAGAGGGTTTTCTACTCGCAGGGGTACAGCGATGACAAACGCTGGGACGGCACATTCAATGGCCGTGTTCTGCCTGTAGGCACTTATTACTTTGTGATAACGCTTAATGATCAATTCGGAACAAGGCCGGTGACGGGACCGGTAACGATAGTGAGGTAGCATGAGAAGGATACTGAGAGATATGGTTGGTTCAGGATGTTCGCTTCCGCGGAAGCGCGGGCTTTCTCACATATTGAATGTGACAGTGGTGGCATTCATGCTTCTCTGCCTGCAACAAGGGTTAACCGCCCAACAGTTGCCTGTTTATACACAGTTTATGTTCAACAGTTACGTTTTCAACCCTGCCGAGGCGGGAACGCATAATTATTACCAGGTGCGTCTGAATAACAGGTTCCAGTGGATAGGCATACCCGATGCGCCGCAAACCAACAGCCTGAGTGTTTATGGTCCTCACTCGGAGAGGGATATGGGCTTCGGGGGCTACATTTTCAATGACGCGACCGGCCCCACAAGCCGGAACGGACTGTACGGGTCATATGCCTACAACCTGCCGGCCTGGGGCAATGTAAGGCTCTCGATGGGACTGTCGGCGGGAATCCTGCAGAACAGGGTTGACGGTTCAAAGATAGTGCTGCAAGACCCGTCAGACCCGGCACTGCAGAATACTGTTGCCTCTGCATTCTCACCCGATGCCACGCTTGGCCTGTACCTTTACGGGCAGGATTTTCATGTGGGCTTCTCGGCCCACCAGCTTTTTACCAATAAGCTGAACCTGTTTGATGAGGGTACCGGACTTAACAGGCTGAGGGCGCATTTTTACCTTACCGGGGGGTACAGGTATTTTGTCGGACCGGACTTTGCAATTGAACCATCTGTCATAGTGAGAGGCTCAGCACCCACGCCTGTGCAGGCTGACATCAACCTGAGGGCGCACTACCAGGATCTTCTCTGGCTTGGTGTTTCATTCAGGTCGAGGGATGCGGTATCTTTTCTTGTGGGGTATACACACGAAAACAGGTTCCATTTCGGTTATTCTTATGACATGAGCTTTTCACCAATTCGTCATCACAATTCTGGTTCGCATGAGATTTTTGTTGGTATGCGCTTTAACCCTGTCAGGAGATAAATCTCCCGGCATCACTTTTTCTGCTATTCTGTTAATTGCTGCCCTGCTGTCTGCCGGATGCAGCTCTCACCCACAAGGCCCGCCGGGCAAGGATGTGATGAGGCAGTCAGAATTTATCGACCTGCTGGTTGATATGCACTATTATGAAGGTATCTATACTGTAACGGGTAGTGTTACCACCACCATTTTCACCCCCGAACAGGATACGATCGACTACTACAGCCCGGTATTCGAAAGACACGGTGTAACGAGGGAAATCTTCCGGAAATCTTTGGACTATTATTCGTTTCACCCCCCTCAGTTCGAGATGATCTACAACAGGGTAATCGACGAGCTAAACAGGAAGCTTGCCGAAGCTGAGATGACGGGCAGGGAAATGCCTGATACCGGTCAGGACGGCCCTTCTGCCCAGATAGTGCGCAGGAACATCTGGGACCTTGAGTCGTCATACATGTTCCCGGGTCCCGATACCAACAGGTTTGTGAGCTTCAGCATCCCTGTGGTGGGACTGGGTACCTATACTTTCAGTGCCCAGGTAAGACTGAAAGAAGATGATATTGCCGAGAATCCCCGTGTAAGCATCTGGTTCCTGCAGGATGACGGAACTGAAGAGGGGTACATCCAGGAGTTCAGGACCTTCACACTGAGAAAGGACGGCAGGACCCGGCAGGTTGATATCTCAAGCGACCTGTTGCATCCTGATGTCACCCACGTGCAGGGACGGGTGCTCGATATGACAAACCGCTATGCAGAGGGCGAGAGGTCGGCCGAAATACAGAATATACGGCTCTACTACCAGCAGATGCCCGATTTTGATGAGAGATAATTTATTATGCCCAGGATAGCAGCAAGCATTGTATTCCCGGTGTCATCGCCACCGCGAAGGAACGCTGTGGTTGAGGTTGACGGTGACGGCACGGTGGTTTCTGTCTCCCGCGGGAGTCCGGGTTTCGATGAAATCGCCGGGGTACAGTACTACAGCGGCATCCTTGTGCCGGGCCTGGTTGATGTGATGTGCGGTGAAAAGGTCGACGGGGACTGGCTCCTGACGCGCGGTGTGAGGGTTGCCGGTACCACAGTGGCGCCTGAAAGGAATTTGTGGCAGGGCCGCTACGGGGGATGTGTCAGTTATGCCGTTTACAGTGATATGAATAGCTTTGAAAAGCTGTTCAGGCAAGGTTCAGGCACCGGTGTGCTGCTGTGGGGTGAACCGGGATTACCGGTGCTGGCAGGTTATGGCAGGATGGATCTGTTGCAGGTCATGACCGGGCTTCAGCAGTTCCGTCGTGAATATGAACTGACGGAGCTGATTTCCATGGCAACGCTGAACGGTGCCCTGGCGACCGGTTTTGACGGAGAGGCCGGAACAATTGAGCCGGGTAAGAGAAGCGGACTGAATATTATCGAGGGTGCGGATTTGCAACGGATGAGGCTGCTCCAGGGGAGCCGGCTGCGACGAATATGCTGAGCTATGAAATGATGGTAATACCGGCGGTGATTAAAAAGGTTGTGCCGTTTACCTGGCGAGGGTCACTTTAATCCCTGCTTTTTGAGCCACTCCACCGCTTCTGTGTCATAGTGAAGTATGTGGTTGATGAGCCAGTTCTCGAGAAAGAAGTACATATCTTCGCAAACCTCTTTCTTTCCTTGCTGATATTCTTCCTTGAACTGGATGATCCTGTTTATGAAATTGTTGTGGCTCTCTTTGTGCTTTGAAAAACCAGGATAACCCGATTCCTTGAACCATATCTCCTCATTGATGAGGTAATGCTCGGCGTAATGTACCAGTGAGAAAAAGACGTTGGATACTTCGACCTGGCAGTCCTTGTCTGTAATTGCTTTCTTGAGGTTGTTGATAATGCCGAAAAACTTCTCTCGGTGCTCATCTATAGCCTTAACTCCGACCTTGTACTCGTCTTTCCAAACAAATGGTTCCGGGGAAATGGTTCCTGACATCGTTTTAGGTTATGAGGGTTTTTCTTACCATTGCAAAATTACACTGAATATAACTGCATACAATGATTATTATCATAAGGGGCAAACTGCTGCCCGGCGATGCATTTTCAGCACAAGCCGCTCTGTTTTTTTAAAAAAAAGCCTTATGTTCGCCTCCAATTTAAATTCGGATGGCTACATTCCTGTTTGACCGTGTTGTATTCGGACCTGTAAGGAGCAGGCGGCTGGGTGTTTCACTCGGCATAAACCTGTTGCCCGGTGACAGGAAATGGTGCAGCTTCAACTGTATTTACTGCGAATGCGGCTGGACCAATGAGGGGCCTTATGAACCGGAAGGGTTTCCTCCAGGGGTACTGGTAAAGGAGGAGCTTGAGAAAAAACTGCATGGCATGGCTGCCATGGGTGAAAAGCCCGATACCATTACCTTTGCCGGCAACGGGGAGCCTACCCTGCATCCTGAATTTGCCGGTGTTATAAATGACACCCTGGAGATCCGTGACCGGCTGGCTCCCAATGCGCTTATAGCTGTTCTCTCCAACGCCACCATGCTTGATGATCCTTCTGTTTTTGAAGCACTCGCAAAGGTTGACCAGAACATCCTGAAGATAGATTCGGCCCGGGAAGCTACGGTTCGGTTGCTTAACCAGCCTGGAGAGGGGTTCAGCCTGGACAGGACGATTGAAAATATAGCCCGGTTCAATGGCCGGTTCATCCTGCAGACGCTTTTTGTCAGGGGTGTTTATAATGGTGTTGAGATCGATAATGCCTCGCCGGGTGAGGTGGGTGACTGGCTGAAGCTGGTTGAAAGGTTGCAGCCTGAAATGGTGATGGTATATACCATAGCCAGGGATACACCTTCGGAGGGTCTTTACAAGGTGCCGCCGGAAGAGCTCGACAACATTGCCGCAAAGGTAAGGGAGACAGGACCCCGGGTCCAGGTTTCATATTGATCACCAAACCTGGCTTCGGCCATTCTTCGCCCGGGCCTGCCAGGGCCACCCCCATACCGCCTTCGAAGATCTCTACCCCGCCCCGCCAGGGCCACCCCAATCATGGCTTCAGCAATACTCCGCCCGCCCCGCCAGGGCCACCCCCATACCGCCTTCGGCCATTCTTCGCCCGCCCCGCCTTCCATCAATCCTCCTGTTGCTGCAGCTTGCCGTTTTTTAGTATCTTGCCGTTATGGCAAAGTTGACTGTGCTGGTTTGCCCGATGGACTGGGGCCTGGGCCACGCTTCCCGGTGTGTGCCCGTGATCAGGGCCTTCCTTGATGCCGGATGCCGCGTGGTGGTGGCTGCTGAAGGAGGAGGCAGGAAATTGATTGAGAGGGAGTTCAGTATAAGCAGCGCTGCACCAGTCGGACAAATGCTTCGCCCCGAGGTGACCGGTTTCCCGGGGTTCAGGGTTTCATGGCACGGTCGGTTCCCCCTGCTCAGGTTCATGGTCCGCCTGCCCTCATTTCTGCTGCATATCGGGCGTGAAAGAAATGAACTGTCGCGTCTTGTCTCATTGTACGGGGCCCGGATAGTTGTTTCCGATAACCGTTACGGAGTGGTGCATCCTTCTGTTTATTCGGTTATTATAACCCACCAGCTGAGGCCCTCGCTTCCATCGTTGATGAAGGTGTTTGAAGGCTCTGTTGCATGGATGGTGAGAAGGATGGTGGGCCGGTTTGACGAGTGCTGGATACCTGACTGCCCGGGCGGACCGGTGGCAGGAAAGCTGGTGAGGGGCTGGGAACGGCTTCAGGCAGCTTTCTTTGTCGGACTCCTCAGCCGGTTCAGGGTAGCTGATGGATACCGGTCCCCGGCTTCCGGAAAGTACCGAATTCTTTTTGTGCTGTCGGGCCCGGAACCCGGCCGGACGCTGTTTGAACGGAAGGTCAGGGATATGATGCGCAGTTCGGGTATCAGGGCGCTCCTTGTACAGGGTTTGCCGGATGCGGCGGACAAAAGGCGCTTTCCGGCCACGGATACGGCTGGATCAACTTATGAAAGGCAACGCTGTTTGGAAACGGCAGCCCAGGGTGCCGCAGCGGGGCTGAAGGGTGTTCAGCAGGACCTGGCGAAAGGGGATATGTGTTTCGGAGAAACCGAAGCCGACGGTGATCTTCATGTTGTTCCGTTTCTTGATTCAGGGGGACTGCTGGAGGCAATGGAGATGTCCGGCCTGGTTGTGTGCCGCAGCGGGTACAGCACGGTATGCGACCTGCTGGTTGCAGGCAGGGAGGCGGTGATGGTGCCGACACCCGGACAGACCGAGCAGGAATATCTCGGCAGGTGGCTGTCGGCGAAAGGATATTTCAGGGTGATCAGCCAGGATGAACTGGCGCAGGAAAGGCTGCCCGAGATCCTGAAGAAAGCAGAGGCCGGTAAAGTTTCAATGACAGGAAAGGCTGAA
>REEN01000116.1 GCA_007695015.1 Marinilabiliales bacterium | reverse complement strand
GGCCGGGGCCGCACCATGACCAACCGGACTACCGCACCACCCTTTTCTGGGAGCCTGAAATCACGCCCGGTAAAGACGGCAGGGCCAAGGTCTCTTTTTTCACATCAGATAAGCCATCAGTATACCGCATCATTGTAGAGGGAATTACCGAAACAGGCATCCCGGTTGTAAAAACAAAAGAGTTATGGGTGCAGGCTGCCACAACACCTGAACCTTGATATACATACTTTGTTATTTGGCAGTCTGATGGCTTCAAAGCTATAGAACAGCGCAGCTTGCCATTAAATGTAACCATAACAGGTATTTGAGCGGATATTTTTGTATATTAGACTCGTTGTAAATCACAGTGATTGTTTTATTACTGACCTCTTCCGGCTCTAAAACCGGAAAATCATACGTCAAGACAACATAAAACCTGAAGAATGAACTTTGACCTTAGTGAAGAACATAACCTGATCAGGGAAACGGTCAGAAACTTTGCAGAAAAAGAGATTAAACCGCATGCTCCCGGACTTGATGCTAATGAGAGCTTCTCTATAGAGCTTACGCGGAAAATGGGGGAACTTGGTCTGTTCGGCATGAACATTCCCGAGGAATACGGAGGTGCGGGCATGGATACCCTGAGCTATATTATTGCGGTTGAGGAACTGTCACGTATTGACGGATCACAGGCTTCCACCCTGGCTGCCCATAACTCGCTTGGCATTGGTCCGATTTACTACTACGGCACCGAGGAGCAGAAAAAGAGATACCTTCCGCGTTTATGCACTGGTGGTGCAATATGGGCATTCGGACTGACAGAGCCGGAGGCCGGATCGGATTCCCGCGGCAGCAGGACAAAAGCAGAGCTTGATAATGGAGAATGGGTGATAAACGGATCGAAAATATTCATCACAAACGGGGCATCAGAAATATCGGCGGGTGTTACGGTACAGGCAGTAAGCGGAGAAACCGGCGGGAAGAAGGAATTCAGCACGATATTGGTGGACAAGGATACCCAGGGATATACCTCACGCGAACTGAAGGGAAAGATGATGTGGCGTGCATCGGATACCTCGGAGATGTTCTTCGACAATTGCCGTGTGCCTGAAGAGAACATTCTTGGAGAAAGGGGACAGGGATCCCGCATTATGCTGAGTACCCTTGATAACGGCAGGCTGTCTATAGCGGCTATGGGACTGGGTTGCGCGCAGGGTGCCTATGAACTGGCGCTGAAGTACGCAAAGGAGAGAAAACAGTTCGGGCAGCCCATATCGAAGTTCCAGGCCGTTGCGTTCAAGCTTGCAGATATGGCCATGAAGATTGAGCTTGCACGGAACCTGCTCTACAAGGCATGCTGGATGAAAGACAATGACAGGGAGTTCGGAACCGAGGCGGCCATGGCAAAGCTTTACTGCTCTGAAATAGCCAAAGAGGTGGCCGATGAGGCGGTTCAGATTCATGGCGGATACGGGCTGATGAAATCATATGATGTGGAGCGGTTCTACAGGGACCAGAGGCTGCTTCAGATAGGTGAGGGCACATCAGAGATACAGAGGCTGGTCATTTCAAGAAATATTTTAAGGGATTAGAGAATCAGGCCTGCCTCAGGCAGGCACCGGACGGCTACAAGACAGGCACAGGACAGACACAGGACATACACAGGACAGGCTCCGCGCTGGTTCTGAACAGGCTACGGGCAGGTACCGGACAGGCTACGGGCAGGCTAAGGCTACTGAAAGGATCGTTTGCCTGTAATTGTTGCAGAAAGATGAATTCAGCAGGAATGACGAAAAAATCAACGCCGGCGGCCCTTTTTTATTAAAAAATAGCGAAGTTTGCAAACAATTCCTGCTTTTTGCAGGAATTTTGTAAAACCGTATTCCATTATTGAATCAATATATCCAGCCATGCAGAAATCTCTTCTTATACTGGTGATCAACCCCCGGCACGATTTTACCAAGATCGGCATTTACGAAAACACCAAGCTACTCTACCTCAAACGCATACTTCACAAGCAGGAAAAGCTTGACAAGTACGACAAACTCAGTGACCAGGTCCCTTTCAGGACGGAGTGCATACTCGAAGAGCTCAAGCAGAATGATATGCCGTTCGACCGGTTTGCTGCCATCGTGGGGCGAGGGGGACTGATAAAGCCGCTCAGCTCTGGAGTATACGAGGTTAACAAAAAGATGCTCGACGACCTGTATAATACGGAGTACAGCGAAGATGTGGTGAACCTGGGCGGCATGCTTGCCTATGAGGTGAAAAAGCAGATGCCGGCCGCAAAGGCGGTTATTGCCGATCCGGTTGTTGTTGACGAGCTTGATGATATAGCGCGGATTGCCGGTCACCCGAATTTTGAGCGCAAATCAATATTCCATGCCCTCATGCAGAAATGGGTAGCCAGGAAGTTTGCCAAATCGCAGGTCAAACCCTATGAGCAACTGCGGTTGATTGTCGCTCACCTGGGCAGCGGCATTACCGTAGGAGCCCACCTTAACGGAAAGGTGATCGACGTTAACCAGGGCCATGACGGCGAAGGGCCGTTTGCCCCTTTGAGGAGCGGGACACTGCCGGCCGGAGACCTTGTAAGGCTTTGCTATAGCGGAAAGTATACAAAAGAGGAGGTGCTCAGAATGCTAACAGGGAAAGGTGGACTGTTTGCCTGGTTCGGGACAATGAGTACAATTGAAATAGAGCAGATGGCAATGAGCGGAAACAAAAAGGCCAACCTGGTGCTCAATGCCATGGCCTACCAGGTAGCAAAACATATCGGGGGAATGTATGCTGTTTTTGAAGGAAACGTTGATGCAATACTTATTTCGGGCGAAATAGCGAACAGTAAATACTTTACCGACATGATACTCAAGAGGGTAAGGGACATTGCTCCCGTCCACCTGTTCCCCGGATCGGACGAGATTGAGGCCCTGGGTATGAACGGCCTGATGGCCCTCAAGGGGGAAGTTGAGATCAAGGAATACTGAAAGGTTGCAATCAGTACCTTTCAAGCCAGCGGTAGCGCCTCTGGGTATCGCCAAACCTGAAATTGATCATCAGTTCATGGGATCCGAAGTTCTGGTGACTCATACTGTTCAGGGCGTAGTCATAAGCATAGCCGAAATGCAGCCGCTCAAACCTGAAACCGACCATAAAGACAACGGCCCCTACACTCCGGTATGTGAGTCCCCCCCAGTACTGGTCGCCGTAATAGAACTTTGAACCAACATCAATCTTATACGAAGATGTGAATGTTGACTGCGCCATGATCAGAGGTTCAACGATCGCGTTGTTTTGAAGTTCTATGGTATACCCTGCCATCAGATAGAAAACCCTCTCCATCCTGAAATCTCGCAGACCGTCATTTCCGAACTTGAGAACCGACTGAAGCATCTGGGTGGATGATAACCCAATATAATAGGTTGGCCCCCAAAGGTGAACCCCGGCATTTACATCCGGCACAAAAAGTCCCTTACCATAGGCGCCCATCAAAGGGTCATAGTCCTGCTCAAGCTCCATCCTCCTCTCATCAATCTTCATCTGGAATCCCGTTGCCGATATCCCGAATGACAACTGGTGCTCCCTCATCCATATATGGTAGGCATAGCTGAACTGTATCCCGGTCCTGTCAATAAGTCCGCTACGGTCATTGTATATATAGCCTCCAAGACCAACATTCCCACTCCTGAAAAGATTTGTAAGAGGCCTTCTGTCAGGCAGGCCGGGGCGGCGCGGAGGTGCCTTGATAAGCCTGGCGTCGAGGCTCAGAGCAACTGTTCTCGGAGAATAGGGCAATCCCATCCACTGTTCGCGGGCGGTAAGGTTTATAGTGGTTAGTCCGTCATAACCGGCAACGGCAGGATTAAGCAAAAAGCGGTTCATCATGTACTGACTGTACATGGGCATCTGCTGTGCCAGTGCTCCGGAAGGCAGCAAGACCAATATTGCAATTAATAACTGCCGTACCATTTCCCCCTTTTCACCTTGCAGGCTCCAACTTCACCGTTAAGTTATTACCGGGTCTGCAATCTGTTATATTAGTGCTAAATTAAGCCTGATCAAAGATATTTCCTAGATAATACTGTAAAGACATCAAAAATGTTGCCATTTATCCCTTAAAAGTGTTTCATTGGTTTCGAAAATTACCGGGCCAAAACCTGTTTCTCGCTCCAAAAACGTCATCTCAACCGGCATAAATTTGTTTCGCCCGCACGTGATGCTCATTCTATTTGGTTGAAAGAAGAAAGGCCGTCACCAGGACAGCCCTTCCGAAACCGTATGGCCGGTTGAACATCAATACCTGTTCAGCCAGCGGTAGCGCCTTGCAGTATCTCCGAATTTCACACTCACCATGAACTCATGCGAGCCGAAACTGTGCTTACGGATACTGCTCAGGGTATAGTCGAATGCATAACCAAAATAGAACCGGTCAACCTTAACTCCTCCCATCATTATCAGCGCGCCTGATGTGCGGTATGATATACCTCCCCAGTAATCGTCCCTGAAATACACCCTTGTGTTAATATCCACCTGTACCGGGCTTTCGAAGGTTGCCTGTACAAGGACTGAAGGTTCGATGGTGATCCCGTTATAGAGGAAGAAACCATAGCCGCCCATAAAGTAATAGTGCCTGAGCATCTTGTAGTCCTTAAAGCCGTCATTCCCGAACTTGAGGGCGGACTGCAACAGCTGTGCGGTCGAGAACCCGGCATAATAGGTGGGACTGCTGTAATAAATGCCGAGATTGACATCGGGAACAAAAAGCGCTTTACGGCTGTTTAGCAGCAGCGGATCGTCTATCTCATTCAGGATGGCATACCTGTCATCCAGCTTGAGCTGGTAGCCTGTTAGGGATATGCCGAAAGACAACTGGTGGCGGTCCATCCATATGTGATAGGCATAAGTGCCCTGGAACCCTGTCCGGTCAATTATACCGTTACGGTCGTTGAATATATATCCGCCAACGCCAACATTTCCGCCGCGGCTCATCATGGTGGGACGGTGCCTTACCGAACGGCCACGGGATATGGGACTGTTCCGGAGTAACCTGGACTGTCCGCTGATGGCAACCGTACGCGGAGCATTCTCAAAACCGAGCCACTGTTCCCTGGCAGTCAGGTTAAATGATGTTAGTCCGTCATTACCTGCAACTGCCGGATTAAGCAGAAAGCTGTTCATCATGTACTGCGAATACAACGGCAACTGCTGTGCAGTCGATGCAAATGATGCAGCAACAATGATCACTGCGATCAGTAAAAATCTCTTCATGTTCATCAAACCCTTCATCTAAATCCTCGCTATCCTTTTTATTGTATTACAATGGTTTAAACCTCTGCTCATTTGTACGAAAAGCTGCGGCATTCGTTACGCTCATGGCGTTCCTTTCCACGAAAGTGTAATTATGGCTGACAAACGGATTTTTTTGCCTGATAAAAAAAGCCGGACCTGCTGTAAACAGCGGACCCGGATCTTTTATTGCATTTGCAGCGAATATCATCTTACAATTGTTATGTTGCCGGTTATATCTCTTGCGCCGGGCTCGTTGAGCGTTATGACGTAATGGTATGAATCCATCTGCAACGGTCTGCCGCGGTATGTGCCGTTCCATGGGGTCGGGTAACCAGGCTCAGAGCGGAATACTATCTCACCCCAGCGGTTGAATACCTCGACCACGGCCTTCGGGTAATTTACAAACAGTTCCTGCCCGTCATTATCGGTAATTATCCAGGTATCATTAACACCGTCATCATTGGGAGTGAAGATGGTCGGAATGACAAGCCTGATTTCTTCGTCAAGATCAATGAATATGGTGTCGGAGGCACTGCAGCCCTCCATCGTGGTAACTTCAACCGATACAGTAATCGGGGCGTCTGTACCGTAGATGCGGACTGTCTGGGTGATATCGCCCGTTGACCAGTCATAGATAAAGCCATCGTCTCCTCCATCGAGCAATATGTTTTCGCTGATAAGCAGAGATGTATCAGGCCCCAGGTCAACAAAAGGCAGCGGGTGAACAACCAGTTCGACGGTATCGGTTCCGATCAGCCCGTTTTCATCGACAACCTGCACCCAGTAGGTACCAGCCTCACCGGTGGCAAATGTGCGTGTAATAAAATCACTGTCGTCGTTCCACAGGTAGGAGACAAATCCTTCGCCCGCATCAAAGACGTAAATCTCACCCTCGCATATCTCAACCACAGGCGGGAAGGGGTCGAAATCAAACCTGTCGGTTACCTCCACAAAGGCCCTTACAGTATCGCCTATACATCCGTAAATGTTCGTTTCCACAACCTTTATCTCATATATCCCTCCCTGAAGACCCCAGTCCACCTCGATCTGGTCGTTGAAATATTCGGATATTACCCCGCCATCCTCAACAAACCACTCATAGATCGAACCGGGGGTCTCATCAACCCCGTACCGCACACCGGAAGCACCGGCATGGACAGAGTGTAACACCTGTCCATGCGCGGCCACTCCGACAAAAAAGGCGGTCAAAACCGATATGAGAGTTTTTTGGAACAAACTATTTTAAATTAATCTCTGACTGTTAACTTACAATTTTATTACCTGGATTATAGTTCAAAATTGTTAGGTATATGATAGATTGGTCCGGTTGTCGGAGCAAGTGCAACTACATACCTTACTGTAGTACCAGGTACAGCGTAAGAAGGAATTGCATCACCAGCTCTGATTGCAGAAACACTGGAGATCCTTGAAGTCAGACTATTGTCCGCAAGAGTAAACAGATATTCAGTAGTATGATCATCTCCATCATTGTAGTATTCAAGCAACACTGTCTCTATGTCATGTTCATAACCAGTTTCATCCTCTACAATAATATTGCCTACAGCTGAAGTTGGTTCCCAACCTGTTCCATCCCAATAATTTCTTACCACCTCTATCTCATAACCATACTCTCTTAGATCCGCAATAGATCCTAACTCAAGAACTTCAATCGATAAGACTGCTTCTAGTGGGCCACAGTTAATAAAATCACCGTTTTGCTCTTCCCATCCATTAGTGGCTGTCCCCTCGAATTCTTGTATTTGCGGTAATCCGACAAAATTAACTATATGTTCACGCCCAGCTCCACTATCCTCACAACCAGAAGCACCAAACCTTTCCTTTACCCAAAATGATACTGCATTACCGGCTGCAGGACTTCCTGCCAGTGCAGGTGTAATTTCCACCCAGTTTTCTCTTTCCGTCCAAGCTTTAACTTCTGTCCCATCAAAATCTGTACCTCGTACCCAACGCCATTCAGATGCTTCATTTATTCCTGTACCACGATCCTCAGTTCCGTCATGTTCTAATCCGACATAATCCGGACTGTAAACCGGGTCCGGTGCAACATAAAGGGTAAAATTGAAACCCACAGTCTGGTAAGTTTCGGTAACAGCCTGTACATAGTTACCCACATCACCTGTGTGATTGATGTTTGCAGGATAACTCTGTGCATTCACCACATTCGCAGCGAACAGGAATACCAGTGCTGCAGTGGCCAGTTTTAAAACGTTCTTTTTTGTCATTGTTTTCATAGCTTTAAAAATTAGAATTAGTAAAATTTTAATTGATTTCTGATTTTGAGTTAAACATATTGTTAAATTGATACATGTCTATTCATTAGTACGGTATAAGGGCAAATTGGTTGCATGATAAGGTAATTTATTACGTAAATATCATCCCGAAGATGTTTAACTGCATTTTTCGCATGACGGACGAACTGACTCGTCAAATATTGTATATAGCGCCCGGCATGTAACATAATGCAAGCAAGTGTGTAAAGAGCTAATAATAAACGTTTAGGGGTAATTTCTCCCTTGCGGTTTTCTGCCAGGTGGGGATGGGGCGTGCAGGCTGCCGGTAAATAATTATTGCCTTTCTCGGATCTGGGTGCGGTAGAAAACTTTTTCAAATACCCTGTTGCTATGTTGTTATTCTTGCCGCAAATATAATCAAATACGATCTTCGTATCAAAATAATTCAACCTCGTCTTCACCTATTATCAATCAACTTCTTGTTACACATCTCAAATCTCGACAACCTCTAATTGTAAATCAGGAGTTTAAATCATTGCCTGACTGACAATTTTAACGAAAATGCCCCTTTAAGGTTACAACCGGTTGAAAAAAAAGGATAAACACTCCCTGCGGTAGGATAAAACTGATAAAATAGCTGACCAACGGTTAACAATCAGCTCCGGTATTAAGAGCGCCTTGTGCCAACGATGTAGTTGTAAGTGTAATACTATTCGGGAGGGGGACAGTCAGGGGGAAAGTCAGAAAGACAGTTATAGAGACTGGAGGGGGAGACTAGCAAGGAGGCAGTTATAGGACCTGGCAGGGAGACAGGTATGGGGACAGGCAGGGGGGCTGGCAGGGGAAGAAACAACTATCCGGAACACGGACCACGAAAAGATCATCCGGACGGAGGTGCTGCCGGCCGGTGAAGGATGTGGCCCTAATAGTCAATAACCCGATGCCTGCGGTCTGTTGTCCGGTAGATCTCGTAACGTCTGGCTAGATACTTAACCAGGTTGTCATTAGCATCATAGCTGATGATGCGTTGCAGACGGTTGCGCCTGGGGTCCCATACATATTCGGTCCTGCTTATCTGGTTGCCCGCTTCATCCATCTCAAGCACCTCTGTGATATTGCCTTGTTCGTCATAGGCGAGTTTCTGTGAATATTGCTCCCGCGACCTGTCGCTCATCCTGACCTGAACGGTCTCAGAAACCATCATCCCGGCGCTATCATATTCAGCCTCCCGGGAAAGGCGCCTGATACCGTCTTCGGGATCACCCCTGAGACCTGTTACCCGGCGCCGTATCTCGGTGCCATGATCATCATATGATGACCTCGACCTGTAGAGTCGCCGGCCCGTTTCGTTCCGGGCGACGACCCTGACAGGCAATCCGTCGTCATTATATGAATATTGCAGGGTCTTTATCAGCACGGTATCCGCATCCTGCAACCCGTAATGCAGCTCGGCAATAACGAGGGTATCCTGATCATGCTCAAACACCACCCTGCGGTCAAGGGTTTCGTCAACATAGTAATCGGTCCTCACCAGCAGCATGCTGTCGAAGAAGTGCCACCGGTAGTTACTCGGGTACCTGGTTTCCCAGTCATAATCGATCTCTGTATGCATTCTCCCAAGTGAGTCGGATATCTCCTGGTTTACGGCAAAGAACTGTCTGGTCCTCTCCCCGTCCTCCAGAACATACCGGCTTGTAACCGTTACCCTGAATACATTAGTTGGCTTCACTCCCTGTGCACTGACAGCCATCGGCATCATTACCAGGCAAAGCAAATAAACTATTCTCCTGTTCATTGTAGTGTCTTTAACTGCACTTAAGCCAGACAAAAATATGCAACATATTTTAAAATCCTATATTCACAAGATCCTTACTGCACTACTGATCCATTCTGAATTTATTGTGATAGCCTGAGGAATTGGGATGTTCGACCCGGATGAAACCGATGCGCTCACCCTCCCGGCTCATTATGTGGTATTTATAATCGCCAAGATAGCCCTCAAACCGGGCAATTCCATTCTGATCTGTTATTAAAGTTGTCTCAGGTGTCCACCACTGTTCAAAAACCAACTCCTTCCAGACTTCACCATGAGGCCTTATGTTCCAGTCTTTGTCGAAAAACGCGGCATCAGGCCTCCAGTGCCTTCCTTCCCAGAATCCCCATACAAGAAGTGCCTTAACCGAAGGATGGCTGAACAGAATTGTCATGAAATCGCGGGTATAATCGGCCTGCAATTCACGATCCATGACATCAATATCATGTTCGGTTACCTTTATCTCCTTACCTGTCGAGGCAAACCTTTCAAGTATTGAGTAAACCTGCGTTATGGAGGTCAGGTCATATCCAAAGTGCCCCTGCATGCCAATACCGTCGATCTGTCCGCCGTTTTCTTCTATGAACCTGATGGTTTCGTAATAGTTGTCCTGGTGAACAGTATTCATTCCAAGGCCACTCAAAATGGAAAAGTCATTTATGTACAATTTCACACCGGGATCATGTTCACGTACCATCCTGAACCAGTCCGCCATAACCTCATAGCCCAGAATTTCCTGGAACTCCCGTTCAATAGAAGGCTCGTTCAGAACATCCCAGTCCGCCAACCTGCCCCTGGTAAATGATACAACATCCCTGATGTGGTCCTCAATCTCACTGCGCAGCTTTTCCGGTTCATCAGCAAAGTCTCTCAGGTAGGGTGGACTGTACCTGAAGGAGGGCCATACCACTGTATGTCCCCTTGCACGGATATGCCTTTCGTCCAGCGCATCGAGAGTACGGGTTATGAATTCATTGGGCCTGTTTGAGGCAAAAGCATACCATTTGAGGTCATTCTCGAAAACCACTTCATTAAATAGCTCCAATATCTTTTCCCTGTATATCTGATTGCTTTCAAATTCTCTTCCTGAAATTGCTGAGCCGAATCCGAATTTATGTCTAACCATCTCAATGGTAACCGATGCGTCTGCCACTGGCTTACCGTTTTGATCGGTGACAGCTATTTCGATCTCTCCCATGCGGTGTTTCCTGATCCGTTCTGCAGCTTCATCTCTCCATGGTGCATCAGGTTCCCGGCCGGCATAGGTAATTCTCGTTTCAGGGAGATCATTGACAGAAAGTTTATTGTGATAGTTTATGAATTGCACATCGGCAAATTCCAATACCTGTTTGGGAGAGCCGAGGTGAAACGCATATCTGACATCAGATAAATCAAGTGATGAATTGATTGTAACAGGAATAAAAAATTGCCTCCAGTCCCTTCCAATTGCTATCCTCCTGTATAATTCCTTGCTATGTGTCCTGTTGTGTTCAATGCAAAGGGTTATTGAACCCTCACCTGTTTCCTGCACCGATTCAAGTGTGCGTGCCCAGAATGATATAAGTATCACATCACCTTTGGTTATCCCCTGTTTGGCTTCGAATGCAAGCTGTGCATCCCACATATTTGTGACGCCGGATCCTGTTGTGACCCTTACAGCCCTGCTGAAGGGCAACCCTTCAACTGCTATTTCAGAAGAAGTGCCGCTTCCCCCGAAACTGTATTTTTCTGAAATAAGCGATATACCCCCTTCCGGTATCTGGCTTTGCGAGTGGACAAAAATCATCAGTCCGGTAAGGGTTATAAAAATCTTTAATGTTTTCATAAATTATATCTATACAAGGTTAAAATCAGATTCATGCTAAAAAGAAAAGCAGCCTCTGCATTTGCACGTAATCCCCGCAAATGCAAGCTAATTAATCCCTGAACTCACGTTCCATGAGCTCTGTCACCCAGTTTAACACCACATCCCTGTCATGCCAGTTTAACCGCTCAACCAGTACTGCTGCCGAGGTATCCGGCACGCCAACCGGAAGCCGGGTCTTCAGGGATTCAACGCGTGAGGCATTAGTCAATAATGACAAAACGTTAGTAATTCAGGCTATCAGTATTACGTACTTTTTGTTGACCATAAAAATATCAGTTTAAAGCTTGCAAGTTACTTTTTTAAAATTATTACTGGTTATCAGGATCGCCGGACAATTCAGAATATGACTATGCCGTCGCCTGGCGGTATATCATATCCTCATCGCCAATCCATGGCCTGTCCCATATGTGGCCCGTCTCCCGGTCCTGATACCTGCCTGTTCCCTGGAAAAATATTGAGAAAAACTTGATTTAGTGGTTATTATTTTCGTAACTTGTCTGTCCAAATTAAATATTGATTAACTTAAATTGATTTTCTCTCAATTTTCAGTATTTATCATCTCACTATTTTCACTTCTCATTCTCAGTCTTCTCACATCTCACTATTTTCACTTCTCACTATTTTCACTTGTCATTCTCAGTGTTTCAATATTAGTTCTATCGCGTTCTGTTATCTGTACACCCGGGTGCATTTTTACCGGGTTACCGTGAAACAACGAGACGGTATTACGAAATTCTGAAATGAGCCATTAGCTATGATCTACTCACAGAGATTTATATAGCATGGCGAGTTCCATCTGGCAACTGAAAAATTATCATTACCAGATGAATCCACTGGTATCTGCACAACACCCTTCAGCAGATCTTCTTGACAGCAATTAATGCGGACCGGCAGCCATCTGGCAGATGCCGGCGGGAAAGTTCAATTTGGATATTTATAATGAATAATATGCACTGATATGGAAAATAAAATAACAAAACGTATTGGGGTTGTTTACTTCTCACCTACCAATACAACAAAGGAAATTTGTAAGGCTATTGCCTTTGGTATGGGAGCAAAAGACCCGATAGAATTCAATATAACAAACCCGGATTTCCGAACAAAGTTAGCTTCCAATCAAAATGCGATTTTTGAGAATATTGATCACATAATTTTTGGAGCTCCTGTTTATTCAGGTAAGTTGCCGCTTCAGGTAATAGAGTGTTTAAAAAGCATAAGTGGAAATGAAAAAAAATGTACAGCGGTTGTCGTATACGGTAACAGGGATTATGGATTTGCGCTTTACCAAATGGTCAAAATGCTTTCCAATAATAATTTTAATGTTCTTGCCGCGGGCACATTTATTGGACAGCATTCATACTCTGATATAGTACCTGTAGCTATCGGGAGGCCAGATAAAACTGATTTGGAAAAGGCATATGATTTTGGTTCAGAAAGTCTGACTGCATCCAGCTATTTATCGCCTGAAGATATTCCGGTTCAACGGGATATGATTTCTAAGTCTGAAAATTACACTTCAATACAACCAGTTTTCAAATCAGAAAAGTGTATCCAGTGTGGAGTGTGTTCAGAACGATGTCCTATGAATATTATTTCGCCTGAAACGGGTAATTGGTTAAACCAGGAAGCAAAGAAACAGTGTATCGGATGTATGGCATGTGTTTCGGACTGTAAGGATAACGCCAGATTTATGAGGGCTAATTTACTTATGAGATTAATGCTGAAATATGTACTTAGAAAAGCGGCTGTTGAACGGCTGGAACCACTTACTATTTTTAATTGATATACTGATTTAAAAACCACGGATGTTTCTATAAATATCTGTTGTAGGCCATTTGATAAATATCTCATCTTGATGATTAACCCTTTTTTTAACTAATCTAAAACAAGCAAATTATGAAAAAATTAACTCTGTTTATCGCTGCAATTTTCCTTGCAATGGGATTATATGCACAACAGGAATTTATTGTACCGGAAGTTCCGGTGGCGCAAAAGCATCAGAGGATGTTGTCTCAATTTGACGGAATGCTTGCTGTAGGCATCAACTTTGCAAAAACCCAGGGATTAACAGCCGCTGAATATGGATCATTAATCGGCGAACAATTTAAGTATTCATGGAACAAAGAGGCTGGTTTTGAAGGTTTTGTTAAAGGGATGTTATATAATGCGTCATGCTTTTTGGTGGATCCGGGTACTGAAATAACAATCAATACTGCGGAAAAAGTAAAATTCAAGACTCGGTTGTGGGCTGCTAGTATTAAGGTAAATGAACCGGTATATGGGGTTACGTATACAGAATGCATGGATTTTTTTAATGCAATGGCCGGTAAGATCGGCGACTATTTGGGTGCTAATTATGATGGTAGCTATGATGATGAATGGGTCTATTTTACTATTACAAAGAAAAATTAATTAACGGACCGGATTATTCACTTTTATTATTTCAAATTTTATAAAGTCGACTGGAAA
>REEN01000115.1 GCA_007695015.1 Marinilabiliales bacterium | reverse complement strand
TACTTGAAGAAGTGTGGGAGTTTTTTGATACTTTGGATGAAAAAGTTAAGGATAAGATCATTTACAATATTGACAAATCGAAGTATGAGAATGATCCTGAACTTTTCAAAAAATTGGAAACGGATATCTGGGAGTTACGTACTAAATATTCAAATTTACACTATCGAATTTTTGCTTTCTGGGATAAAGAAGATAACAGTGAAACCTTGGTTATTGCAACACACGGAATTATTAAGAAAACCCACAAAGTGCCTAAGAAAGAAATTGAAAAGGCACGAGGGATAATGAGACTCTACTTTGAACAGAAAAACAAAAAATAAGAAATCATGGAAAAGTCAAAAAAAATGAAAACTTATTCCCTTGACCAATTGAAAGATAAACACCTTGGGAAAGTCGGAACAGAAAAAAGAGATATATACGAGTATGAGTTGAGACTTGACCTTTTAGGTGAAATGATAAGGCAAACACGTAAGGAAAGACATCTCACCCAATCAGAACTGGGAGAAATGATTGGCGTTCAAAAATCACAGATTTCCAGAATTGAAAGAAATGCAAAAAATGTAACCATAGCGACAATTCTGAAAGTTTTTAACGCCTTACAAGCCAAGGTCAATTTTAATGTTGAATTGCAGGACGGAGATTTCAAAATAGCATAAAATACTACAGTTACCAACATGATATACAAGTTATATTCATTTCGCTTTTTTATAACGCCTGGAATAAAATCGGTGTAATAGTCTTATAGGTTTTAAAAAGAGGATTAGATATGAATCCCCTTTATGCTGGGTTTCACAAAAAGCAATGAATTTTTCATTTATAGGTTATAATTCATTGATTATTTACTTGATTATTTTAAGTGGATAAAAGACTTGATAAAATAAGCAAGACCGGAAAAACCGGTGCGGCTTCTGATAGCAGGCATCGTCAAGCCATGGTTGGTAACAGGCATCCTAAGGGCTCGGTTGGCGACGGGAAGCTTCCGGATTCAAGCGATACCGGGCATTCTCAAGCTTCGCCCGATAACGGGAATTCTCCGGCATTGCCAGATAAGGGTCCTGCTCAGGCCTCGCCAGAAAACGGGAATCCTCAGGTTTCGATCGACCGGCGCTGCTTCCTGAAGATGGGGGCGCTGCTGGGCGGGGGACTCGTGGTTGGGGGACCGCTGGCAGGGTGTATCAGGGAGCTGGAGAGGCATACCCCGGTGCTGGTTGATGAGGTTGACGGGGTGAAGATAATTCGTGCGGGATGCCCGGCACACAACTGCGGCGGCAGGTGCGTACTCACACTACACGTAAAAGAAGAGAAGATAATAAGGATTGAGACTGATGACCGGCCCGGCGATACGCTGGCCGACCCGCAGCTCAGGGCCTGCATAAGGGGCCGCGCATACCGGCGCCGGCAGTACCACCCCGACAGGCTCAAATACCCCATGAAACGAACCGGCAAAAGGGGCGAGGGGAAATTTGAAAGGATAAGCTGGGATGAGGCATATGACATCCTTGCTTCGCAAATAGAGCGTGTCAGGGAAAAATACGGTAACCAGGCGATACTGGTGCCATACGGCACAGGAAGCTATAACCAGGTGGGCGGCAGGCAGACGGCAGCAAGGCTGATGAACCTGCTGGGGGGTTCCCTTGGTTACTACAACTCCTATAGCTGGGCATGCATAAGCAGGGCTACACCTTACGTTTACGGGACGTCGGTGACCGGCAACCAGAGGCAGGACTGGGTGAACAGCAAATTTATCATCATGTGGGGGTGGAACCCGGCCGAGATGCGCGACGGCACCAACAGCGACTTTTTCATTAAGAAAGCCAGGGAGAACGGGGCCCGTGTTGTCTGCATCGACCCGCAGATGACCATGAGCGCAGTATCGCTGGCCGACGAGTGGATACCCATCAGGCCCGGCACCGACGTTGCGATGATGAGCGCCATGGCTTATGTTATCATCTCTGAGAACCTGCATGACAAGGATTTCATTGACCGGTGCTGCATCGGTTTCGATAAAAGCCACATGCCGCCGGGCTGTGAAAACGAGGAGAGCTACCATGACTACATCTTCGGCACCCGCGACGGCATCCCCAAGACACCGCAGTGGGCAGAGGCGATAACGGGCATACCTGCGACTACCATTGAACGTATAGGCCGCGAATACGGCAGCTCCAAACCGGCCGTGCTGTACCAGGGTTATGGCATGCAGCGGCGTGCATACGGCGAGCAGCCGGTGCTGGCGGGGTGCGTGCTGGCGGCCATAACGGGCAATGTCGGCATTCCCGGCGGATGGGCCAGCGGCATCGCTCTGCAGGCCGATGACGGCGGGCCCTTCTGGAACGTGTTCCCCACCGGCCGCAACCCTGTAACGGCGAGTATTCCTGTGTTTTTGTGGACCGAAGCGATTCTGCGGGGGACTGAAATGGGGCCTTCTGAGGGTTTGCGGGGAGTGGAGAGGCTGGAGAGCAATGTGAAGCTGATATGGTGTGTGGCGTCCAATATTCTGATCAACCAGCACTCTGATGTGAACCGGACTGCAAAGATACTGGCCGATGAGAACCTGGTTGAGTTCATTGCCTTCCAGGACCAGTTCATGACCCCCTCGGGAAAGTTCGCCGACCTGGTGCTGCCGGTCTGCACCCAGTTTGAGAGCTGGGGTCTGGAAGACGGGTGGAAATACGGCGACGAGGTGATCATCATGCCGCAGATTGCCAAACCCCCGCATGAAACGAAAAGCGATTACAATATCTGCGCCGGACTGGCCGAAAGGTTCGGGGTACGGGAGCAGTATACCGAGGGGCGCACCGAGAGGGGCTGGATAGAATGGGCCGTTGAGCGCTACCGTAATACCCGGTTCCCCGACATACCGTCGCTCGATGAGCTGGAGGAGAAGAACACCGGGGTGTACAGCGTGCCGGTAACCCAGCCGAAGGTGGCGATGGCCGATTTCCGTAAAGATCCGCGAAAGCATCCCCTGAACACCCCGACGGGAAAGATTGAGATATTCTCGGAGAGGCTGTTCAGAATGGGAAATCCATCTGAAATTCCGGCTGTGCCGAAATATATACAGGAATGGGAAAGCCCTTTCGGGGAAGAAAGCAAAGATTACCCCCTGCAGGCTATCGGTCACCACTACATGCAGAGGGTGCACTCGACACACGATAACGTCGACTGGCTCAATGAGGCGTTCCCGCAGAGGGTGTTCATCAACCCGCTGGATGCCGCAGAGAGGGGGATCGGGGATGGCGACAAGGTGATGGTGTGGAACGAACGTGGGAAAATGGTCATCCCGTGCAGGCTGACCCCGAAAATAATGCCGGGAGTGGTGAACATACCGCAGGGGGCATGGTGGGAGCCTGATGAGAACGGCATTGACCGGCGCGGATGTGTCAACGTGCTGACTTCGCACAGGTGGACGCCGCTGGCATTCGGCAATGCTCAGCACACCATAATGGTGGAGGTAAGGAAAGAGGGGTGATGATTAAAATATCGGCATATTAGCCGATAAACAATTTACATAATGGGCAGGTATCAAGCAACAACCCTGCTTTTAAAATACTTCATATTCGACTCCTGATACTCTTCCGGTGAAAGATTTACTATATCCATCGGGACCAGAAATTTTCTCAAAGTTTCTATTTCGGGACTCATGGTTATTCTGGCTCTTTCAAAAATATCAATGTTCCTGAAATCAGGAGAAATCACAATCAGATCGATATCGCTGCCGGGATCAATTTTGCCTTTGAGGGCTGAACCGAAAAGAATTATTGACTCGACCCTGATGCCATGATCAAGAAGTGATTGCTTCAAATAACCGATAACTTCTTCTATTGTTGTTTTATCCATGATTGTATTTATTGGCATCCGGCATATTACAAATTTAGTTGATAATATTTTAATTTGGATAATCTTAAATGAAATTCGGATTGGTAAGTCGGGGCTCGTTGCCTGGCTGATAAAGGTGAAAAAATAAGTTAACTATATTTGCAATATCTGTTTTGCTATTATAAAGGATTAATTTATGACGAGGCAGCTTGCATTTTATTTTGACTCCACAGCCTGTTCGGGCTGCAAGACCTGCCAGGTGGCTTGCAGGGACAAGCATGACCTGAAAAAGGGCATGTTGTGGAGAAGGGTTTATGAGGTTGCCGGCGGCGACTGGCGGCGGGAGGGTAAGGCATGGGTGCCCGATATCTATTCGTACTACATTTCAATGGCGTGCAATCACTGCCTTAACCCGGTGTGCATGAACTCTTGTCCGAATAAGGCTATTTACAGGAACGGTAACGGACTGGTCCTGATTGATGAGAAGAGGTGCATGGGATGCCGCTATTGCGAGTGGACCTGCCCCTACGGCGCACTTTTCTATGACCGTGAGAAGGGCGTGATTACAAAGTGTACCATGTGCGCCGACTATATTGAGCAGGGCAAGCCGCCTGCATGCGTTTCGGCATGCCCGATGAGGGTTCTTGATGCAGACGATCTCTATAAGATAAGGGACGTTCTGATGGATCCCCCGTCAATGTACCCCCTGCCCGACCCGTCGATTACCAATCCGGCGCTGGTGGTAAAGCCTCACAAGGATGCCAGGAAGGCGGCAAGGGAGAAACTTGACATCAATAACAGGGAGGAGGTAGTATGACTTTTTCGGTGGACTGGTCGCTGATATTTTTTACCGTTTTTGCACAGGCCGCCTTCGGCATTGTGTTTGCCTTGCTGGTTCTTTCTTTTGTGAAGCAGCCGGCAGCCAGGATCGTTTACGGCAGGGTGAGGGTAAGTGCAGCGGGTGTTGCATTACTGCTGATGGCTGCGGCCCTTTTCTTCTCGTTTTTCCACCTGGGCTCACCCCTGAGGGCTGTTTATGCGCTTTCAAACCTCCGCACTTCCTGGCTGAGCCGTGAAATACTCATGGTGTCTGTCTTCAGCTTCCTGTTGCTGCTATGGTGGTTTTTGATGCGAAAGGGCCTTGCCGTTGAGGCGGTCAACCGTACAATGCTGTGGCTTGCTGTGTTTGCGGGGTTAATCATGGTCTTTACCATGGCAAGGCTGTATATGATACCCTCTGTACCGGCATGGAATAGAGGTGGCACCCTGCTTGTTTTCTATGCAAGCGGCTTGCTGACGGGGGTACCTGTCCTGCTCTGCATTATAGCATCCCTTCATTCCGGTGATCCTGGTAATTCAGCCAATTACCGGTATCTCAGGGGGCTTGGCTGGTTGATGGCGGTTGCTTTTGTGGTAAGAGTTGTGACCGGTTCAGGGCCCGCGCCCGATCCGGGACAGGCTGCATTTCCACCCAGGGATCTGCCGCTTCTGATGGATATCCTGTATTACCTCTTGCTTACTGCAGGTACGGGAATGATCCTGTTCCGCCTTGCTGTGCCCTCAGCCTGGGGTGACAGGTCGTTCAGGAGATATCTTCTTGTCGCGCTTGCACTGGTCTTTGTGGCAGAGATCACCGGAAGGTACATCTTTTATGCAGGGTTTTACCGGCTCGGGATCTGAGGGCTTTTTCCGGGCCTGCCCGGCCCGGATCAGATAGGTGGTGCTGTATATGGAGTGATAATTGCCTTTACTGGTTGCTGTCATTCCGGGGCGCCACCTTCCTGTAGGTGAGCCTCAGGGTGTGGTTTTTGTTTTGTTTTTCAATTATGATGACATCACCGTTATTCATAATTATCTCAGTCTCATCTTCCAGTTGTGCCGACTTTTCAGGGTAGACCTCTTCATAGAATACTTCAGGGCCAAATGGTGTAAGCTCTATGGTAAAATAGGCATCCGGTCCGTCGGGGCCGACCTGCCAGGGGTGTTTACCCTTTTTGCCCGGGTTCTCCCAGACCTCATATTCCAGTTCCCACGCGTACGGGTTAAGTCTTCCGCCCCTCCGGTGGACGCCTTCGTAATAGATATAATAGAGTCCCGGATCGACCCGGTAGAACCAGTCCCAGTAAAACACCGGGGGTATGAACTCATTTTCGATCTCAATGTAGGCGGGCTCGTCATCAATCCAGGTAAATGCAACAAAGGCAAGTCCCGGCTGGCCGTACTCTCCCTTGTAACAGGAGGGCAGCAGCAATAAAACTGCTGCCAGCAGCGCCCATGCGGCAGAAAACAGGGCTCCCCGCCTGTGCTGCTGCTTGATTTTGGTAGTATTTGTTTTCGGTAACATGGCTGTTGGTTGTTGTATCTGAAAAACATACGACAATTTACATGCCAAAGTTGACGGCATGGACCGGACTGTTCAGGCAAGAGTCAGCACGGGCGTAAACCTTCCGGGTAGACATGAAACTCTGCTCACAGCTGCTGATAACAGGTTAACGGTTCAATATTTTCCACAGCCTGTCTTTCAGCTTATCTATTCCGTCGCCCGTTACCGCAGAGATAAACATTTTCGGTACTCCGGGTAAATCCCTCTCAAGTTCGGCCGACAACTCGTTCTTCAGCTCCTCATCCAGCATATCTGACTTGGTAACGGCAAGCAGCCTCTCCTTGTCGAGAAGTTCGGGATTGTACTTGCGCAACTCGCTGATAAGCACATCGTATTCATTTTTGATGCCGGGACTGTCGGCCGGCACCATGAAAAGGAGCATGGCATTACGCTCTATATGTCTCAAAAACCGCAGTCCGAGTCCCCGTCCCTCATGCGCCCCCTCAATGATGCCCGGTATGTCGGCCATGGCAAATGACCTGCTGTCCCTGTATGGTACAATGCCCAGGTTGGGCACCAGCGTGGTGAAAGGGTAGTTGGCGATCTTTGGCTTCGCGGCCGACACCACCGAGAGGAGTGTCGACTTGCCCGCGTTGGGAAATCCCACCAGTCCCACATCGGCCAGTATCTTCAGCTCGAGGATGAACCAGCCCTCGACGGCGTCCTCGCCGGGCTGGGCAAAACGGGGGGTCTGCATCGTGGCGCTTTTAAAGTTGACATTTCCCAGTCCGCCCCTTCCCCCTTCTGCCATGATCCTCTCTTCGCCGTGCCCGGTAATTTCAAAGATCACCCTGCCTGTCTCTGCATCTTTGGCAACAGTTCCCAGGGGGACCTCAACCACTTTGTCATTGCCGCTTGCCCCGGTCTTCTGGGCCGAAGAGCCGGGCTCGCCGTTCTCTGCAAATACATGACGCCTGTATTTCAGATGAATAAGTGTCCACAGATGGGAATTGCCGCGCAGGATAACATGCCCCCCGCGACCGCCATCGCCCCCGTCGGGCCCGCCTTTTGAGGTGAACTTGTCCCTGTGAAAATGCACCGATCCTGCACCGCCTTTACCCGAGCGGCAGAATATCTTTACGTAATCGACAAAATTGGTATCGGCCATGCAGGTTATTGATAAGGTTATTAGCTCAAATAGTGAGGCCGTGCAAAGTTAAACAAATGCCGGTATTTTGGCGCTGCCGTAATGCCGCATTACCGGGCCCCGGCAAAGCCAGAACGCCGCATTACCGGGCCCCGGCAAAGCCAGAACGCCGCATTACCGGTCCCCGGCAATACCAGAACGCCGGAATACCGGTGCTGATAATTTCTTAACCGCAGCAGGGCCTCTTTTTCCCCAGTCCGTCTATCACCGCCGATATGCGGTCAAAGATCTCTTCGATGGAGCCCGTTCCGTCAACCGGACTGTATTTGCCCTTTCTGCCGTAGTAGTTGCACACGTGCGATGTCACCTCATTGTACACCTTTATCCGGTTTTTGATCACATCAATGTTGTCGTCGGTACGCCCCTGGTCCTCAGCCCTTTTGAGAAGCCTTTTTACCAGCTCGTCTTCTTCTACGTCAAGTGATATCATAGCCGATATGGCCGTGCCTTTCTCCTCCAGCAGCTTGTCCAGCGCCTCAGCCTGCGCGGTGGTACGGGGAAACCCGTCAAAAATAAAACCGTTGCCGTCGAGGTTGCTCTCGATCTTGTTCTTTACCATCCCGATAACAATATCGTCAGACACGAGCTCTCCCTTCTCTATGATCTTCTGTGCCTCCAGTCCGAGCAGCGTCTTGTTTGCTATCTCGTTCCGCAATATATCTCCCGTCGAAAGATGGGTGAGTTTGTACTTATCGATGATCAGTTCCGACTGCGTTCCCTTTCCTGCGCCCGGCGGGCCGAATATTACAATGTTAAGCATGTTTGTGTGTTTGAAAGTTAGAAATATGGTTGATCAGATATTCAGTATATAGTTTTAATCCCCGGAATTGCCGTGATTGCAACCTGTGTCGCCGTCCGGCAAAACCTTGTAGATGCCTTCAAAATTTCTGCCGAGCTGATCATAATCAAGTCCGTATCCGACAATAAAATCGTTGGGGATTTCCAGTCCCACATAATCAAGATGTACGCCTCCTGAAAATGCACCGGGCTTCAGAAGCAGGGTGGCGATCCTCACCTCGAGCGGTTTCATTTTCCAGAGCCTGGCTACCAGGCTCTGGAGTGTTGTTCCCGTATCGACGATATCTTCAAGAATTACCACTGACCTGCCGTCCAGGTCCTCATCCAGCCCGATCAGCTCCTTTACTGTACCCGTGGTTCTGTCGCCGCAGTAAGATGCGAGCTTAATGAATGAGACGCTGCAGTCGATGTCAATCTTTTTAAGCAGATCGGCCGTGAACATGAACGAACCGTTCAGTATGCCCAGGAACAGGGGGTTCTTCCCCGCAAGGTCATTATTGATCTTTGCGGCCATTTCCGACACTGCATCCTGTATCTTTGCAGGGGATAAAAAAATTGTGAATTCCTTGTCGTGCAGTCTTATTTTTTCCATTAACGGGGACTTTGCCGAAACACGGGTTCATATTGATTTCAGGGGCCGCCATCCGAACGCGTAAACGGTTGGCGGCTAAAGTAAAACTTTTTTTGTGGCCCTGTTTTGATCCGGTAGCACTTGCTCCGAATTGCAAATTTTAAGTATCTTGCGAAATTAAAAAAATAAGGGATAACAGCTACAGATAATTTCAAATAATAACAACGGCCGGTAACCTGAATGTTGCCGGGGATAACAAAAAACAAAGAAATATAAGAAACTATGGAAGCAAAGGTTAGCATTATCATGGGCAGCACTTCAGACATGCCTATAATGGAAGAGGCAGCAAAGATCCTGAACGAATTCAAAATTCCTTTTGAGATCAACGCCCTTTCGGCCCACCGTACACCCGAAAAGGTGATGGAGTTTGCATCGAAGGCGTATGACAGGGGGATACGCGTCTTCATTGCGGGAGCGGGCGGTGCGGCCCACCTGCCTGGCGTTATTGCCGCACTGACTGCCGTGCCTGTTATTGGCGTACCCATTAACTCATCCAATTCACTCGACGGATGGGATTCGATCCTCTCCATCCTGCAGATGCCGGCCGGTATACCGGTTGCGACCGTTGCCATTGACGGAGCAAGGAACGCCGGTATCCTGGCGGCCCAGATCCTGGGTACGGGCGACCCGGAGATCCATGAAACGGTAAAGGGGTTCAAGGCCTCACTGAAGGAGAAGATTCTCAAGGCAAACAAGGATCTGTCAGAAATTAAGTTCGAATACAAGACAAATTAAAAAATTTTTTCTAACTTGAATATGTTTCTTCACCGGGACATATTCAATGAAAAAAAAAGCACAAAGATCTTGCCGCACCGGCAGGAGGGCCGCCTGGCTCTCCCTGCCGGTGTTCCTGTTTATTGCCTTTATACCCCTTTCGGGGAATGAAAATTATCCGCTTGGCAGCCGTCCGGCAGCAATGGGCAATGCATTCGTGGCAGTTGGCGACATCTGGTCGGTGCAACATAACCAGGCAGGACTGGCAGGACTGAGGTCTTTCCAGGCCGCCTTTCATCATGAGAACAGGTTCCTTGTCCCCGAATTCGGGCTCCAGGCCGTTGCGGCAGCCCTGCCTTTCAGGCCGGGGACCATCGGTGTAAGCTATACCTACTTCGGATTTACCAAATATTATGAGAGCAAACTGGGACTGGCATTCGGCCGGGGGTTCGGGGAGAGGTTCTCGGCCGGATTGCAGGTTAATTACCTGCATACCTATATTGCCGGAGATTACGGGTATGCGGGCAATGTTACCGTCGAAGGAGGGTTTATAGCCGAGCCTGTGGACGGACTGTTCGTTGCCGCGCATATTTACAACCCCACCAGGGCCACAAGGTATACCTATTACGGAGAGCCGCTGCCCACGGTTCTGAGGTTCGGGGTATCCGGGTACCTGTCGGAAAGCCTGCTGGCTGCCGCCGAGGCCGAAAAGGATCTTGACAACAGGATGGTCCTGAAAGGGGGGCTGGAGATGGGACTTTTTGAATCGCTGTGGCTCCGTACCGGTATAATATCCGACCCTGTGCAGCCGTCATTCGGGATAGGCTATGGTTTTGGGGGACTGGTGGCAGATATTGCCTTTACCGGCCACCAGGTGCTGGGGCTGACACCGCATTTTTCACTCAGTTATATATTCTGATGAGAGGCTTGCTGATCAGCCTGATATTGATCTTATTATTTTTGCCTGCCGGCGGACAGGAGCAGGATCCTTTCAGAATTATTGAGGAGCTGATAGAGGAGCTGGCAGCCGTTGATGAGTTTGACACAGACCTTGAAAGTGTCTATGACGAACTTCTCAATCTCCTCAGGTATCCGGTCGATCTGAACAGCGCCGGTGAGGAGGAGCTGCGCCGCCTCTTTTTTATCAATGAACTGCAGATGGCAAACCTTTTACGGTATCGCAGGGAAAGGGGCCGGCTGGCATCATTATTTGAACTACAGTATATTGAGGGTTTCTCGTACGATGAGATAAGAAAGATACTCCCTTTTGTGACGGTTGAGGAGGCGATGCCTGTTATCAGCCTCTCGCCTTCAGCTGCGCTGAGGCACGGCAGGCACCAGCTCTTTGTCCGTGCCCAGCAGGTTCTGCAACAGCAGAGGGGATATGCGCCGGCAACCGAAGAGGAGCTTGCCGCCGCTCCCAACTCCCGCTACCTTGGAAGTCCGCTTAAAGCATACACCCGTTACCGGTTCAACTACCGGAACCAGGTACAGGCAGGCTTTGTGGCTGAGAAGGATGCCGGTGAAGAGTTTCTGAGGGGCAGCAACCCCTATGGCTTCGATTATCATACCTTCCACCTGCAGCTCAACGACCTTGGCAGGGTGAAAACCATTACTCTCGGTGATTACCAGGCCAGTTTCGGGCAGGGACTGGTGCTGTGGTCGGGCCTTGCCTTTGGCAAGTCCTCCAATACACTTGCCATCAGGAAGAGTCCGCGCGGACTGCAGAGCTACTCTTCGACCGATGAGAACATGTTCTTCAGGGGCGGCGGCATCACCCTGCGCCTCGGTGAGGGAGCCGAAGGCACCCTGTTTGCCTCCCGAAAAAAGATCGATGCCTCGGTTTCGGCCATTGATGAAGATGGAGGAATACTTGAGGTATCAGCGCTTCAGAACAGCGGACTGCATGCAACCCCTTCGCAGATGGCGGGAAAGAACATCCTCGGCGAGACCATCATGGGAGGGAACCTTAACTACAACCACCGTCTCTTCAGGGTTGGTGCGACTGTTATGGGCCTTGAATATGATGCGGTGCTCAACCCTCCCGTGAGACACTATAACCAGTTTGATTTCAGGGGAAGCAGCAATATGACCGGTGGTATTGATTACCAGTTTTCGGCCGGCCCTGTGATGTTTTTCGGCGAGGGTGCCATGAGCAGCAGCGGTGGTAAGGCATTCCTGGCGGGGGCGACTTCAACGCCGGCTCCCCGTCTCAGCCTCTCTCTCCTTTACAGGAGGTATGACCGTAACTACCATGCATATTTCAGCAACGGTTTCAGGGAGAATACACGTACAGCCAACGAGAGGGGGCTGTACGCCGGTGTGGTGATACATCCGTACCGGCGGTGGAAGGTCTCTGCCTATACAGATATTTTCTCTTTCCCGTGGGCCAGGTACACTGCCCACGCACCCTCGTCGGGGGTTGAGTATTTCGTGCAGGCAGATTTCAGCCATTCGCGCAGCCTTCATATGTACTGGAGCTTCAGGCACAAGTTCAAACCCGTCAATTTCCCGGCAGGCCATCACGAGACAAGGGTGCTCGAAGATGCGGGTATTACCAGGCTGCGTTACCATATCGGCTATTTTGTTTCTTCAACACTTGAGTTGAGGAACAGGGCCGAGATGTCGCTTTACAGGAGGGAGTCCCGTTCCCCCGAAAGGGGATATCTCCTTTACCAGGACGTTCTGTACAGGCCGGCCGGCATTCCACTGTCGTTCGCATTCAGGTACGGGCTGTTCAGCACCGACAGCTATGATGCACGGATATTTGCCTATGAGAACGACGTGCTTTATGCCTTTTCTATTCCCGCCTACTACGACAAGGGTTTTCGCACATACCTGATGACCCGTTACAGCGCAGGGCCCCGCACCGATTTGTGGATCAGGTATGCCCTGACCATGCTGCCGGAGAGGGAGACCATAGGTACCGGACTTAACGAGATAAACGGGAACAGGCGCTCGGAGCTGAAGGTGCAGGTGAGGATACGGTGGTGATCCGGTTCAGGAAAGTGTGCATATAATCTGCGCATTGAACATCTCCGGGCTGACGGGGCATTTCAAACAGATTTGTCCGGTTAAGGTATGATGGAAATATCAGCTGTCCTCCCGGGTTTTGATGTCTCTTATGTTGAGTTGCCAGGTTGAGGCGCCCCTGAAGACGTTCTCTTCGACGGTGAAGCAGGCGTCAAAGCGTATGCCGTAGCTTATGAGCTTATAGTGCTCTGCCTGGTGGAAAGCTATAGCCTGGAAAATATGACCGGGGGCGTCTTCGCTGAAGACCTCCATCTTAAGGTGCTCCCTTGTGGGCCCCACGATCTTTATGTTGGGGCCTGCCACCAGGTTGCGGGCCAAAAAGATCGGTGAGGTGTTCTCGGGTCCGAATGGCTGGAACTGTTGCAGGATACGGCAGAACCTGTCGTCGATCTCCTTTATGGAGATCACCGCATCGAGGTCTATCTTCGGAGATAGCTGGTCGGGTGTGATACTGCCGCTAACCAGCGCTTCAAAACGCTTTCGGAAGGTCTCCACATTCCCGATCTTCATGGTCATTCCGGCCGCATACATGTGTCCCCCGAAATTCTCAAGCAGGTCGCTGCAGGCCTCAACCACCTGGTAGATGTCGAAGCCGGGAACTGACCGTGCAGAGCCGGTGGCCAGGCCGTTCGATTCGGTAAGTATTACGGTTGGCCGGTAATAGGTCTCGATCAGCCGCGAAGCGACAATGCCGATAACGCCCTTGCTCCAATCGGGGTTGAAGAGGACGGTGGACTTACGGTCTTCATATTCGCTGTCGGCCGCTATCATCCTGATGGCCTCCTGGGTTATCTCCCTGTCGACATCTTTTCGTTTATTGTTGAAGTCATCTATCAGGCCGCCTATCTCTTTTGCGAGATGGTCATCCTGTGCGATCAGCAGCTCAACGGCCGTATTTCCCGACTTCATCCGACCCGCGGCATTGATGCGGGGGCCGATACGGAAGACTATGTCTTCGATCGTGATCTCCTTTTTTTCGATGCCTGCAATTTTGATGATCGATTTTAGTCCGGGACAAGGCTCATCATTCAACCGTTTTAGTCCCCAATGCGCAAGTATCCTGTTTTCACCCGTGATGGGAACAATATCCGATGCTATGCTTACCACCACCATGTCGAGGAGCTTCAGAAGCTCGTCCATGGTGTAATCACTGTTGATGGTCAGCGCCTGCATAAGCTTGAACCCCACCCCGCAACCCGAAAGCTCCCTGAACGGGTAGCTGCAGCCGGGCTGCTTCGGGTCGAGTATCGCAGCTGCTTCAGGTATGGTATCGCCCGGCATATGATGGTCGCATATGATGAAGTCGATATTTTTCGATTTGGCATATGCTACCTTTTCAACAGCCTTAATACCGCAATCCAGGGCAATGATGAGGCTGACGTTGCTGTCTGCCGCGAAGTCGATTGCTTTTTTGCTGATGCCGTAACCTTCAGAAAACCTGTCTGGTATATAAAAAGAAATATTCGGGTAGTTAAGTTTCAGGAATGAATAGACCAGTGCCACCGATGTGGTACCGTCTACATCATAATCGCCGTAAACCAGTATATTTTCGTTTTTCCTTATCGCTGTGATTATCCTTTCGGTGGCCATTCCCATATCCTTCATCAGGAAAGGGTCATGCAGGTCGGTCAGTTCGGGCCTGAAGAATACCCTGGCCTGGTCGAATGTTTTAATGTTTCTCTGAACCAGAAGGTTGGCCAGGGATGGGGCTATGTTCAGCTCGGCGGCCAGTGAATCCGCCTCGTTGCTGTTAACCTGTTCTTTTATGATCCATTCTCTTTCCATACCTGAAAATCCTGATTAGTTATCGCTGAGATCCATTCCGAAGACTGCTTCGAGGTTCTTTTTCAGATTTTCCCTTAAATCGTCCATATCCTGAGCCGCACCCAGCTCCTTCTCCATCGAGGTAACTCCTTTGTCGGCGAATCCGCAGGGGTTGATGTGGCTGAAATAGGAGAGGTCGGTGTTCACATTGAATGCAAAACCATGCATGGTGACGTGCCTGCTTGCACGCACACCTATTGCGCATATTTTCCTTGCTGAGGAGGGGCTTTCGGAGTCGAGCCAAACCCCTGACGCTGAAGAGAGTCTTGAGGCCTCTATGCCATAACCCGAGAGTGTAAGGATGATGGCCTCCTCAATATTATATATATACTGTCTTACGCCGGTGCCGAACTGCTCAAGGTCAAAGATTGGATACCCCACAATCTGTCCGGGACCATGGTAGGTAATGTCACCGCCCCGGTCGATTTTGTAGTAGTCCGCTCCGATCTTCTTCAAAAAAGCGGGATCTATGAGCAGGTTGTTTTCAGCTCCGCTTTTCCCAAGCGTATAAACGTGGGGGTGTTCGCAAAACAACAGGTACCCGGCAACTGATCCGGATCGTCCGGCTGTGCCGGCAGAACTGTTTTTCCCTGCTAATAGACTGTTAAATAGTTTTTCCTGGTGCTCCCATGCTTTTTTGTAATCAGCGGACCCTAGGTCCTGGTAAATTACTTTTTTTGACATATTTTGAATTATTCACATTTTCAGTTGATCTGGCATGCCTGTCGGCCTGCCAGGAAGAGCGGACGAGGGGACTGCTTTCGACAAAGCTGAATCCCTTTTCGAGTCCGATCAGCCGGTACTCCTCAAACACCTCGGGCCTTATGTAGTCAGCAACAGGCATGTGCCCGGCAGTAGGCGCCAGGTACTGCCCGATGGTCATTATTTCGCATCCGGCTGAAACCAGGTCATCCATTGTTTCCAGCACCTCTTCCCTTGTTTCACCCAGTCCGAGCATTATACCCGATTTGGACCTGACACCCTGTGAGGCGACAAACCTTATCACCTCAAGGCTGGTTTCATACCTGGCCCTGCTCCTGATGACAGGCGTGAGGCGCCTCACAGTTTCAAGGTTATGCGATACAACATCGGGGCGCATATCAGTTACCTGCTTTATGAGGGAATGGTCGGCATTGAAATCGGGAATAAGCACCTCGATGCCGGTTTCCGGGTTGACCTCCTTTATGCACCTTATGGTTTCCGCCCAGATACCTGCGCCCAGATCGGGCAGGTCGTCCCTGTCGACCGAAGTGACAACACAATGCCTGAGCCCCAGCAGCCGTATTGACTCTGCAATCCTGGCCGGCTCACCTCTGTCGGGCGGTTCGGGCTTGCCTGACTTCACACCGCAGAATTTGCAGTTGCGGGTGCATACATCTCCCAGTATCATGAACGTGGCAGTCCCCCTGCTCCAGCAGTCGCCTATATTGGGGCAGTTGCCGCTGGAACAGATCGTGTGAAGATGATGCCTGCGGGTCAGGTTTTTAACCCTTGAATATTCGTAACCCGTGGGAAATTTCATCTTCAGCCATGACGGAAGTCGTTGTGCCTTAGCCTTCATTTTGCTCGTTCCATGTGATGTCAACCTGTCAAGTATCAGTGTATAAAATTACAGTAAATTATTCAGAAAATTAAGGATGGTTTCCCGGAAATATAAAAACCTGGCAGGATCAAAGATATGGAATCAGCCGTCGTGCCGTACTCTTCCCCCGAAAGGGAAATAAAAGCAGTTATCTGTTTTTGGCAGGTTTTCGCTAACGAGGATTTGTTCTATCTTTGCAAAAAATTTGAAAAATGGATCAGTTGCATTTAAGCGAGCAGGAGATAATCAGAAGGGAAGCGCTGGAAGAGCTGAAGAAGCTGGGGATCGACCCCTTTCCTGCCGAGACTTTTGATGTAAATGTCAGTTCGCGCGAGATACTTGAAAACTTCAGGCAGGATCCTGGCCGTTTCGGCGATGTATCGGTTGCAGGGAGGATAATGACCAGGAGGATAATGGGGAATGCCTCTTTTGCCGAGATACAGGACCAGTCGGGCCGTATCCAGATATATCTCAGGAGGGATGAAATTTGCCCGGGAGACGACAAGACCATGTACAACACTGTTTTCAAGAAGCTGCTGGATATTGGCGATATCGTGGGCATAAAGGGGTTTGTGTTCGTTACGCAGGTGGGTGAGATCTCGGTGCATGTGAAGGAGCTGAAACTGCTTGCCAAATCGCTCCATCCGCTGCCGGTTGTCAAGGAGAAGGATGGGAAGACTTATGATGCATTCAGCGATCCTGACCAGCGGTACAGGCAGAGGTACCTCGACCTGATAGTCAATCCGCAAATAAGGGAGGTTTTTACCGGACGCACCCGGCTGATAGATTCGATGAGGAACTTTTTGAACGGCAAGGGCTACCTCGAAGTGGAAACGCCTGTGCTGCAGCCTCTTTACGGGGGAGCAACGGCAAGGCCCTTCAAGACATATCACAACACGCTTGATACAACATTGTATTTACGGATCGCAAACGAACTTTACCTCAAGAGGCTCATCGTTGGAGGGTATGAAGGGGTGTACGAGTTCGCAAAGGATTTCAGGAACGAGGGAATGAGCCGCTTCCATAATCCTGAGTTCACCCAGATGGAGCTCTATGTCGCATACAAGGATTACCAGTGGATGATGGACCTGGTCGAGGAGATGATCGAAAAGGCGGCAGTTGACCTTACAGGCTCGACCAGGCTGAAGGTAGGCGACAAGGAGATCGATTTCAAAAGGCCATGGAAGAGGTACACCATGTTCGGGGCCATTGAAGCTTTTGCGGGTGTCGATATTTCTGAAATGGATGAGGCAAAACTGCGGGAGACGGCCGGCAAGCTTGGCGTGGAAATTGACCGGACGATGGCCAAGGGCAAGATTATAGACGAGATTTTTGGTGAGTTGTGTGAACCAAACCTTATACAACCCACATTTATAACCGATTATCCCATTGAGATGTCGCCCCTTGCGAAGAAACACAGGTCAAAAGAGGGGCTGGTTGAGAGGTTTGAAGCAATAGTCAACGGTAAGGAGCTCTGCAACTCTTTTTCAGAGCTGAATGATCCCATTGACCAGCGTGAACGTTTCATGGAGCAGCTTAAGCTTGCCGAGAGGGGCGACAAGGAAGCGATGGTTCTGGATGAGGACTTTTTGCGGGCACTTGAGTACGGAATGCCTCCGACCGCAGGTCTCGGAGTGGGAATAGACCGGCTGGCAATGATAATGACAAATTCGAACTCAATACAGGATGTTATACTTTTCCCCCAGATGAGGCCCGAAAAGAGGGGCGGGAAAGATGACACCGTGGAGTAATGGCAGAAAAGGAAAATATAGCTCTTATAGGAAGCGGAAGCTGGGCAACGGCACTGGCAAAGATACTGCTGCTCAATTCCGGCAACCTTAACTGGTATGTCAGGAACCCGGGCACCATTGAGTATATGACGCAAAGCGGGCACAACCCCAAATACCTCAGCTCGGTTAATTTTGATGTTGACAGGATCAATTTCTATAACGACCTTGAGAAGGTGGTAAAAGACTCACAGATACTGATCTTTGCAGTCCCATCAGCATATCTGGGAGACTTACTGTCGGTTTCTGATCTGCGCCTGGACGACAGGATGGTGGTTTCAGCCATTAAGGGCATTATTCCCGGGGAGAACCTGACCATTGCAGAGTTCTTTAACCGTCATTACGGAGTGCCTTTTGATAACATAGGCATCATAACAGGTCCGTGCCATGCCGAGGAGGTCGCCCTTGAGAGGCTTTCCTACCTGACCATTGCATCGAAGACTGAAAAGCAGGCGCAGCGGCTGGCATCATATCTTGAGTGCCATTTCATACGCACCGTCATAACGAAGGATATTTACGGGACCGAATATGCCGCGGTGCTTAAGAATGTTTTTTCCATTGCCGCCGGGGTTTGTCACGGGCTTGGTTACGGCGATAATTTTCAGGCAGTACTCGTTTCCAATTCGATAAGGGAGATCAAAAGGTTTCTTGATAATACATGGCCGGGCAAGCGGACAATAAACAGTTCTGCCTACCTTGGCGACCTTCTTGTTACCGCCTATTCGCAATTCAGCCGGAACAGGTCGTTCGGGGTTATGATAGGAAAGGGATACTCGGTAAGGGCGGCTATGCTTGAAATGAATATGGTTGCCGAGGGTTATCATGCAACCAGGTGTATCAAGGAGATAAACAAAAAGCACAACATCAGTCTCCCGATTACCGACACGGTATATAATATATTACATGAGGGCATTTCTCCTGCCGTGGAGATAAGGTTGCTGACTGAAAAGCTGGCCTGAGTGGCGTGACGGGCCGGCCGGCCCGTCTTGCGGCAACCATCCTGGTGGCCGGCCTGACAGTGTTCCGGCTATTGCTAACGGACTGGTTGGGGACTGATAAGCATTGAATAATGGATTAATTGTAATTTTAATATTATTATGATGAAGAATCTTGAAGTTAATATCGAAAATGTTTTTCCATTTATACCGAAAGAGACACTGGACGGCTATGAGGAGCTTACAAACTACCATATACGCCATCTGCACCAGCGCACCGGCAAAGGGGCCAATTTCCTTGGCTGGCTTGACCTGCCCTCTTCGATTACAGAAGAATCTCTGAAAGAGCTTGAAGATCTTGCAGCCGGGCTGAATAAGAAGATCGATGTCATGGTGGTAGTGGGGATCGGCGGCTCCTACCTGGGTGCTAAAGCGGTCATTGACGCCCTGACGCACTCCTTCGGCATGTGCACCAACGGCGGCAGGAAGTTCCCGCGCATAGTATTTGCCGGGCAGAATATCAGCGAGGACTACCTGGGCGAGCTGGTCGACTTTTTAGATGGGATATCTTATGCCATTACGGTTATCTCCAAATCCGGCACCACGACCGAACCTGCAATAGCCTTCCGTATTCTCCGCAACCACCTTGAGAAGAAATACGGGCAGGAGGAGGCCGGAAAAAGGATCATCGCCATAACCAGCGCCAACAGGGGCGCACTAAGAAAACTGGCTGACCAGAGGGGATACAGGTCATTCGTAATTCCTGACGACGTAGGGGGACGGTATTCACTTCTTACCCCGGTTGGAATGCTTCCCATAGTGCAGGCAGGTTTTGACATCCGGCAACTGGTTGCCGGTGCAAGGAAAATGGAGGAGATGACCGGTCCGGGAACACCATTTTGGGATAATCCCTCTGCATTGTATGCCGCCGCGAGGAATGCACTGTACCGGCAAAGTCCGAAAAACGAGATACTGGCCAGCTACCACCCCAAACTGCTTTATTTGGCTGAGTGGTGGAAGCAGCTTTACGGCGAGAGCGAAGGCAAGGAGAAGAAGGGTATTTTTCCTGCAAGCGTGAACTTTACGGCCGACCTTCACTCGATGGGCCAGTATATACAGGAGGGTCAGCGCAACCTCTTCGAGACGGTGATCTCAATAGAGAAACCGGTGCGGAATGTTGAAATACCTGAAGAGGCGGATGACGGCGACGGTTTGAATTTCCTTGCAGGCAGGAGGATCGATTATGTAAACAAGATGGCTGAGCTGGGTACGATGCTGGCCCATGTTGACGGCGGGGTGCCGAACATCCTCATCAAGCTGCCGGAGCTGAATGAATACTATCTCGGACAGCTTATGTATTTTTTCGAGAAGGCCTGCGCCATAAGCGGTTACCTTATGAATGTCAATCCGTTTGACCAGCCGGGCGTCGAGGCCTACAAGAACAATATGTTCGCGCTGCTCCGTAAACCGGGCTTCGAGGAGGAGACCGAGCTTATTTACAAGAGGCTGGAAGCCTGAGGTTTGCAAATAATGGGGCGATTGAAATAACGGCTTGCCGCGTCCATTTTCAGGAGACCCTGCACTGCGGTGCGGGGTTTTTTCATGCCGGCAGCCTGCGGATGGCTGTCGTGACATTGTTTATTGAAATATTTTGTTGCATAGACAAAAAATATTTTATAAAAATGTTAAATCAGGAGTAATTCGACAAAAGACCCTCTAATATAGAGATTTGATCATAGGAATATGTTGATTGATTATTGCGGAGCACAACAAATGTTTAATGAAAAATAAAATAAAATGAACAAATGCAGTTTGGCGATGTTTGTAGATTAAAATAATCCAAATAAAAATTAAAAGACTGCAATCATGAAAAATCAAATTCTGAGTTACAAAGCTCTGATAGTATTACTGGGATTTTTTGTATTTTCATTTTCTTCCTGTGAAGATGACAATGATACAGGTCCTATAGATGAAAGGCCTGAAACTGTCGTAGATATAGTAGCAGGTAGTGATGATCATACTACGTTGGCCGCTGCTCTTACTGCCGCTGGCCTCATTGAAACGCTTCAGGGGATGGGCCCCTATACTGTGTTTGCACCTACAGACGCTGCATTTGCTGCATTGCCTGATGGCACTGTTGAGTCACTTCTTGAGGATCCCTCAGGGGCGCTGACCGACATTCTGCTCTACCATGTTGTTGCAACCAAAGCCATGTCTGGATCGTTGAGCAACGGGATGAAGGTTCCTACTGTATTCGGAGATGAACTTACAATCAGCATAACCCAGGAGGGAGTCTTTATAAATGATGCAAAAGTTACCGTTGCTGATATTGAGGCAGAGAATGGTGTTGTGCACGTTATCGATGCTGTTCTTATACCTGAGGCACCCAAGCCTGCCACAGTTGTTGACATTGTCGTTGGCAGCGAAAACCACACCACGCTCACTGCCGCTGTTGTTGCAGCCGGACTTGCTGATGCTCTTTCGGGAGAAGGGCCGTTCACTGTATTTGCGCCGACCGATGCCGCATTTGATGCTCTTCCGGCAGGCACAGTGGAATCTCTTCTTGAAGATCCCTCAGGCGATCTGACCAACATACTTCTGTACCACGTAGTAGCAGCAAAAGCTATGTCGGGCGATCTTTCAGACGGCGATGATTTTGAGACCCTTTTCGAGGGCAATAATATAACAGTGTCGATAACGAACGGTAACGTGTTCATTAACGATGCGCAGGTTACCGTTGCTGATATTGAGGCAGAGAATGGTGTTGTGCACGTTATCGATGCTGTTTTACTGCCCTGACCCGGCAGCCGGAATAATCCGGATAAACCCTGCACTGCGGTGCGGGGTTTTTTTATGCCGGCAGCCTGCGGTAGTTTTTGTGCCGGGAGCTTCCGGCACATTTTTCCCGTTCTTTAAGGGACAGTATAAACCCTGCAGTGAAGGCTGTCACATTTGCCACGGGGTTGCTAACCAAGAATTACCCCCACAATGGTGGCCGACATGAGGGCTGCAAGGGTGCCGCCGAGCAGCGCCCGTATACCGAACTGCGACAGCAGCACCCTCTTGCCGGGGGCAAGTGATCCTATACCGCCTATCTGTATCCCGATGCTGGCAAAGTTTGCGAAGCCGCACAGCATGTAAGTGGCTATGATTATTGATTTCGGATCTGCAAAGGCGCCTGCTTCCTTCAGCTGGGCGAGACTCACATAACCTATGAACTCGGTCATGATGACCTTCTCTCCGAGCAGTCGGCCCAGCAGGGTTATGTCGGGCAGGCTGACACCAATGAGCCACATAACAGGGGCAAAGGTGTAGCCCAGGATGAACTGCAGTGAGAGCCTGTCATACTGTCCCCCTGTCATGCTGCTGATCGCAGAGTTGAGGGATGTCCAGTCGCCTATCTTGCCCACTATGAAGTTGAACATGGCAATGAAGGAGATAAATACCAGCAGCATGGCAGCTACGTTGACAGCCAGGCGCAGCCCCTCGCCCGTGCCCTTTGATATGGCGTCAAGGATATTGCTGCCTATACGGTCCCGTGAAATCTCCATAGTCTTGTCTATTTTCTCGGTCTGCGGCACCAGTATTTTGGATATGACGACCGCCCCCGGAGCCGCCATTATCGACGCAGCAATGAGGTGCCTGGCAAAAATAAGTCTCTGCACCGGGTCATCACCGCCTAGAAAACTGATGTATGCTGCAAGTACGCCACCTGCCATTGTTGCCATACCTCCGGTCATGACAAGCAGTATCTCTGAGCGTGTCATCTTTTCGAGGTAGGCTTTGATCATGAGCGGTGACTCGGTCTGCCCCAGAAAGATGTTGCCTGCAACGGAAAGGCTCTCTGCACCTGAAATACGCAGTGCCCTGGTCATAAGCCATGCAAGTGCGTAGACAACTTTCTGTATGACCCCCAGGTAGAAAAGAAGGCTGGTGAGGGCTGAGAAAAAGACTATCGTGGGCAGGACCTGGAAAGCAAAGAGGTACCCGTATGTCGAGGTATCGAGGAAGCCCTCAAACAGGAAATCGGTTCCCGCCTTGGAGAAATCGAGCATCACAACGAATATCTTTCCGACGTACTCAAAGAAGCTGTGCACTATGGGTATCTGCAGGATGCTGAACGCAAGTATGAGCTGAATAGCCAGTCCGGTACCCACCACCTTCCATGATATTGCTTTACGGTTGGTTGAAAATAACCAGGCTATGGCAATCAGCACCAGCATACCGAACAGTCCCCGAATCAGGGTCACGAAACTGAAGCCGAAATCATCGGGCGGAGGGAGGTCAACATTGTGGCCGGCAGCCGTGCTGGCTGATCCGGTGGCTTGCTGCACAGGCTCCTGCCAAGTGGTATCATCAAGAAGCGAGGCATCCTGTGCGGCCGGCCCGCCACCCGGCAATGTGCCATCCTGTCCGGCAACACCATCACCAATTTCCGGCGGGGTGGCTTCCTGCATACTGGCAGCAGTGATTGGACCGGCCGAATCAGTTCTCTGCAGGGCATATACGGAGGTAGCGGACAGCAACATAAGGCATGCTGCCATAACAATTAAAATAGTCCTTTGCATATCTTAAAGATTTACGATTTCTTGTTCCTGTGGTTGATCTCGTCCCTTATGTCGGATGCCTTTTCGTAGTTCTCGTTTTTGATCGCATCCTGAAGCATCTCTTTCAACTCGCTCAGGCTGAAGTCCCGCAGTTCATCTCCCGGCTTTCTTTTTCCTGCCTGGGGATCGGTGAATATTCCGGATGAGGCTGAACTGCCTTCTTTTGTCTCGGGCTCGATATCAATTACTATACCGGACTTGGCAAGTATCTCTTCGGTGGTATATATGGAACAGCTAAAACGCAGCGCCAGGGCAATGGCATCGCTGGTGCGGGCATCGACGGTCATCTGTTTCTTGCCGTCATCGCATATTAGCTTGGAATAAAAGACACCCTCTTCAAGTTTGTAGATATTGATCTCAGCAATCGATATGCCGAATGCTGAGGCAAAACTCAAAAACAAATCGTGTGTAAGGGGGCGTGGCGGCTTAAGCCCCTCCAGCTGGATGGCAATTGCCTGTGCCTCAAAGCCACCTATTATGATCGGGATCCGCCGTTCTCCTTCTTCCTCGGCCAGCACGAGGGCATAAGCTCCCGATTGTGTCTGGCTGTATGATATCCCTAGTACGTTCAACTTTATCTTGCTCATAACGGCGCCCTGATATTTACTTAAACCTCTCTGCGAACAATAAAATTATCCCGAAACTGGTTTATATCGATTGTAAATTTAACAATCAATTTATAAAAGCAAAAGCGAATTAACTTTTTAGGGAGAAAATAACCCGGGCCGTCGGACGGCTACTTTAGCCGGTGAAAATAATAGTGGTAAAAGTTTGTAATTCAGTCAAACTTTTTTACTTTTGCACTCCCATTAATAATAATCGTAGTAATATTTCATACAATGTACGCAATAGTAGATATAGCAGGGCAGCAGTTCAAGGTGGAAAAGGACAGCAAGCTTTATGTCAACCGCCTGGAAGGTGAAGAGGGCGCTGAGGTTGATTTTGACAAGGTTTTGCTGATCGACAACGACGGCAAGGTAAAGGTAGGGACCCCCGGCGTTAAGAACGCTGTTGTAAAGGCCAAGATATTGACCCATCTCAAGGGAGACAAGGTGTTGGTATTCAAGAAAAAAAGAAGGAAGGGCTATCAGAAGCTGAACGGTCACCGCCAGCTTCTTACCCAAATACAGGTCGAAGATATAGTAACGAAATAATAAAATCTCAGAGAAATGGCTCATAAGAAAGGAGTTGGGAGTTCAAGGAACGGTCGCGAATCAGAAAGCAAACGACTGGGAGTAAAGATATTCGGTGGTGAAGTATGCAAAGCCGGAAACATCATTATCCGGCAGAGGGGTACGAAACATCATCCCGGACTTAACGTTGGGATGGGCAAGGACCATACTCTTTTTTCCCTTATTGACGGCAAGGTTGTTTTTAAGAAAAAGAAGGGAGATAAATCATTTGTTTCCGTAGAGCCTGTGTCCTGATAAGGAAAACAGCCACCAGGGAATAATCTCCTGAAAAACTGCGATCCCGGATGGGCGGAGTATTCAGGGGATTTTTTTATTTTTGGAACTGGCGAGCATGGCAGCGCCTGATGAACCTGGCCAGGTCTGGCAAAAATGGCTTGTTCTGACGAGGATGGCCGGGTCTGGCAAAAATGGCCGGGACCGGCAAAGGAGCCGGTGACTGACGAGAATGGCCGGAACCTGCAATGGGTCCGGGTTCTGACGAGAATGGCCGGGGCTGCTTATAATCACCGGGGACTGCCGGGACCTGAACTTCAAAAAAAATCGATATGTTGTCTGTCAGAACTATTAACGAGAACCCTCAAATGGTGGTTGAACGCCTTAAGGTCAAGAATTTTGAGTCCGAAAGGCTTATTGATGAAATAACCACCCTCGACACCCGGCGCCGCCAGATCAAGTCGGCGCTGGACACAAGCCTGGCCGAATCCAACAGGATCAGCAAGCAGATAGGCCTGCTTTTCAGGGAGGGCAAAAAAGAGGAGGCCGGCAGGGCAAAGGAACAGACATCTGAAATCAAGGAAAAGATAAAGGAGTTTCAGCAGGAACTGTCAGTGACAGAATCCCGGCTTAGTGACCTGGTTGTGCAGTTACCCAATGTTCCCCATGATTCGGTGCCCCCCGGGAACACTCCGGGTGACAACAAGCTGGTCAGGGAGGGAGGCCGCAGGCCCTCTCTTGACAAGGATGTACTGCCTCACTGGGAGCTTGCGCGCAAGTATGATATAATAGATTTTGAGCTGGGCAACAAAATAACCGGTGCAGGCTTCCCGGTATACAAGGGGAAGGCTGCAAAGCTTCAGCGTGCCCTGATAAGCTTCTTCCTTGACGAGGCGGTGAATGCCGGATATACTGAAATAATGCCGCCGGTGATGGTGAATGCGGATTCTGCATTCGGAACCGGGCAGTTGCCTGATAAGGAGGGGCAGATGTACCATGTAGGCCAGGATAATCTTTACCTGATACCTACCGCGGAAGTACCGCTGACAAATATCTTCCGCAACGAAATAATACCGTATGGTGAACTTCCGCGAAAGCTTACATCCTATACTCCCTGTTTCCGGAGAGAAGCAGGATCATGGGGCAGGGATGTCCGGGGTCTTAACAGGCTGCACCAGTTTGATAAGGTCGAGATAGTGGAGATAGCGCATCCGGAAAGTTCCTATGAGCGGCTTGAGGCCATGACCTCATATATCGAATCGCTGGTGGTGAAACTGGAGCTGCCATACAGGATATTGCTTCTATGTGGCGGTGATATGAGCTTCCATGCATCGAAGACCTATGATTTTGAGGTTTTTTCGGCCGCGCAGGAGAAATGGCTGGAGGTGAGCTCGGTATCAAACTTTGAAAGTTTCCAGTCGAACCGGATGATGCTGAGGTACCGTGAAAAGGATGGGAAAAAGATCAATAATGCCCATACACTTAACGGCAGCGCACTGGCACTGCCCAGGATCGTTGCTGCATTGCTTGAAAACAACCAGACACCTGAGGGGATAAGGATCCCCGGGGTGCTGGCCGGGCGGTGCGGTTTTGATATAATCGGTTCCTGAGGCGATGGGCGGCAACCGTCACCCCAAAAACCAGTCCAGGGCATACATGTATGCCGTGCTTGCAGTGGTTTTCTGGTCTACCGCGGCATCGGCATTCAAGCTTACACTTGCGCATACGGCCCCCCTTCAGATACTGTTTGTTGCGACCCTGACAAGCTGTGTTGCGCTGGCCGGTGTGCTTGCTATACAGGGCAGGTTCCGGCTATTGAAGCAAACCAGTGGCCGTGAATTACTCTATTCGGCGGCGATGGGACTGCTCAACCCGTTCATGTACTACCTTGTACTTTTTGAGGCGTATTCGCTACTTCCCGCACAGGTTGCCCAACCGCTTAATTTTACCTGGCCGCTCATGCTGGTGATCCTTTCGGTGCCACTGCTCAGGCAGCCCATATCACCGTGGAGCATCGGAACGATGCTGATCAGTTTTGCAGGGGTGTACCTTATATCTTCGCAGGGGCGGCCGTTTGACATGAGGTTTGCCGATCCTCTGGGGGTGTCGCTTGCACTTGGCAGCTCTGTTATCTGGGCCCTGTTCTGGATATACAACGTAAGAGATGGCAGGAACGAGGTTGTAAAGCTGTTTTTGTCATTCTCATTTGCTCTCCTGTTTGCGTCCGTGGCAATGGTGATGACTTCGGGATTCGGCGCCCTGAACTTTTACGGGTCAGCCGGCGGTGTTTATATCGGGCTCTTCGAGATGGGCTTTACCTTTGTTTTCTGGCTCAAGGCGATGCAGTATGCCGAATCGACCGACAGGATCAGCAATATGATATATATAACCCCTTTTCTGGCACTTGTTTTGATAGGGATTGTCCTGGGAGAACAGATACACCTGACAACGGTCGGGGGACTGGTACTGATAGTTGCGGGAATTGTTTTGCAGAAATTTATAACGCCGGCCGGAGCAGGGGCCGGTATAGAGGCTGATGGCCGGTAATGATGGATTAATTTTGTGATCAAAATAAATAAAGCGCGGAACCCGTTTAAACTTATTGCCGCGGTTATTTGTTTATCCAATGATAAACTATCCCTAATAAGGTATCTAATGGAAAGAAACAGATATATTTTTACATTTTTCCTGTTGCTCTTCTCAGCTTCGCTTGTATTGACCTCCTGCAGAAAGGATGAGGAAGATGACCCTGCCGATCAGCAGCGAATTGAAGAAAACACCCAGTTTTATGGTTTGATGCGCGATTGGTACTACTGGTATGACAAGATGCCCAACATAAACCCTGCCAACTACGCAAGCGTCTATGATGTGATGGAAGCGATAAGGCACAGGCCGCTTGACCGCTGGAGCTATATTACGTCCAGGAGGGAGTTCGAATCGTATTACCTTGAATCAAAATTCATTGGATACGGTTTCGGCTCAGCTTTTGACCAGGAAGGTAACCTGAGGATTACCTTCATATTCAATACTGTCGACATGTATGAGGAGGGTGTCAGGAGAAGCTGGATATTGCGTGAGGTGAACGGCACTGAAATTAAGCCGGGTGTTAATATCAACCAGCTTCTTGGTGCAAATGAGATCGGCGTTACCAATAACTTCCTTTTCGTTGACCCCGACGGGGAGCAGGTGTCAATGACGCTTGCCAAGGATGAGGTGTTCATGAATACCGTGCTGTACAAGGAGGTTATTGAATATGACGGCAGGAGGATAGGATACCTGGTTTTCAAGAATTTTACCACACCCTCATTTGATGAGCTGGAGGAGGCCGTTAATTATTTCAATACTGAAGGAATTGATGATCTGATACTGGATCTTCGGTACAACGGCGGAGGGCAGACCAATGTGGCGAATTACCTGGCCAGCATTATAGGGGGTGCTGCCGTTGCCGGAGAACCATTTGCCAAATATCTTTACAACGAAAAAAAGGCTGAGGAGAATAACTTTATTGACTCAATGAGTTACGAGGCTGTTAACTTCAATGTTGACCGGCTGATAACCATTGCAACCAGGGCAACTGCCTCGGCCAGCGAGATGGTTATCAACGGACTGAAGCCATTCATGGATGTCTATATTGTGGGTGACAACACCTACGGGAAGCCAATGGGAATGAATGCATGGTATTACGGTGATATTTATGCCTTTGTGCCTGTCACATTCAAGATTGCCAATGCCGATGACTTCGGTGATTACTTTGACGGGCTTGTAGCAGACTCCTATGTTGCCGACGACATAACCAGGGCTTTCGGCGATCCCGAAGAGGCTTCTTTGAAAGAGGCGCTTGAATTTATTGCTACCGGTGTGTTCAGCGGCCTGCCGCAGAAGAAGTCACTATACGTGCAGCCGTTTGAACAGATGACCGGAATCAGGGCGGAGATTGGTGCCCATTAGAATCTGAAGCGTTTTAAATAGCGGCCCGGTGAAACGGCCGTCTATCAGTTAACGGCAGCAGGTCTGTCATTTAATGGAATAAAAGGCCGGCGGATATGCCCCTTAAGCAAAAAGCACCGGAAAAGGAGAGGATAATACTCGGTATCGATCCCGGTACGACAATTATGGGCTACGGCCTCATTAAGTCCACCGGAAAGACCCCGGCCATGCTGGCACTCGGTGTTATCGAACTGAAGAAACTACCCAATCACTACCTTAAACTGCAGCGGATCTTTGAACGTACACTGCATCTTATCGATCAGTACCATCCCGATGAGATAGCCATCGAGGCGCCTTTTTACGGCAAGAATGTCCAGTCGATGCTGAAACTGGGCCGGGCCCAGGGTGTTGCCATGGCTGCAGGGCTTTACAGGTCGCTTCCCATATTTGAGTATGCCCCGCTTAGAATCAAGCAGGCTATTACAGGGCAGGGTGGCGCCTCAAAAGAGCAGGTTGCCATCATGCTGCAGAAGATCCTTGACATCCCGCAGTTACCCGGGAACCTTGATGCCACTGACGGACTTGCAGCGGCACTCTGTCATTTCTATCAGAACGAGATATTGCAGAAAAATACGGGCAGCAGCTCATGGAAGGACTTTATTGCCAGGAACCCTGACAGGGTCGGATAGCATCAGCAGGCAGTATTCCGGGGATCAGTTGCCCGAACCGGAGAAAAGATTGGGTTTATCATCAAGTCCGAACAGGGTGGGGTGATCATCGTCAAATTTCTTGAGGATAGCTGTTACAATGGTTTCGCGCATGAACCTGGATCTGTTGCTAACCCTGTATTTTTCACAGTAGCGGTTTATAGCCTTCATTTCACGGGAGTTGAGCATGAAGGACTGCCTGTGGATCCTTTTCATCTGCTCGTCTTTTTGCACTTTATTCTTCATTTTTAAAAAAGAATGCCGGTGAAAACTATTGTCCGCCGGGCAAACCGGTACGGTACATTTCCAAAAATACCGGTCCCTGATAAAAATTCAAAGAATAAGTGTGCATTAAGGGACTGATTGTTGATAATTCGTGTGGTTATCAACAAAATTCAGAGGCATCAGTATGGTTTCCACAGTTGCCAAACTATCTCAACCCCGTTCTCGTATCTTCTCAGGCGCAGGTCGGCATAGGCAAGCCTGGTGATATCCCACACCAGTGTGTGCTCTTCGGTAACACCATAATAAAAATGCATCTCAATCTGGTTCTTGTCATTCACGAACTTCCATTCCCCGCCCGGGCCGTATGTGTCCCACGGATTGTTGCCGATAAAGCCCTGCGACCAGTAAAGGTCGCCGTTCCTCCTCATATTGAGAGTGTGGCTTGCATACATGTCGGTCATGTCATTTCCGTCTTCGGTTACAAGCTCAAAATACCAGTTGCCTGTTACACGCTCCTTCTTGGAATATATACTGAACCAGGGCCCGTCCTCATATTTTTTACAGGAGAGAGGCAACAGTACCATTACTATCATGATAAGAAGTGCTGATCTGTTGATTTTTTGCATCTTAACAGTTGTTAGTTGAAACTCTGCAAATATAGTTACAATTCAAGATTATCATAACCCGGCTTATGCCGGAGAAACGGATCACTCCACTTAGAAAAGCGCCCCGGTTATTTCGCGGAGGCTTATCAGCTTAAGCAGCAGTGCTGCTGGCGGCCCGATTGCTGCAGTTACCAGGAAGCCGGCCAACGGACCGGGCACAAACATTCTTGCAAGGTAACCGGCCAAAACCAGTACTGTTATGAAAACGGCAAACCTGGCAATAAATTTCACAGACGGACTTAGGGCAAAAATCCGCATCACCAAAACCAGCTGTAAGGCCGCGGTAAAGGACTGGGTTACCATGCTTGCAAGCGCTGAACCCTGGGCCTGGAGGCGCGGGATCAATATCAGGTTCAACCCAATGTTCAGCAGGACGCTAAATCCGGCTATCAGGTTGAGATACCTGATATTCCCGTTTGCGGTCAGAAGAGATCCTGTAATGATCGAACTGCTTACAAAAACAAAACTTACCATCAGGTATCCGAACACCCCTGATGACTCCGCAGCATGTTCCCTGTAGAGCAGGTCCATTATCTCAAATTTGAACCAGTTAAGTGCAACTGCACCTGTAACAGCCGGTATAATAAGCAGCATGAATGAAAACCTGAAAAGTTGTTCCACCGGCTCCTTCTGCTTTATCATCTTTGCAAACATTGGCAGAAGGATCCCGGCAAACAGGAAACCGAGCATCGATGCCGCATCGAGTATGCGGAACCCCTGGGCGTATATTCCGGCCTGGAGCTTGCCGTCAGGCAGCATTCTTTCAAGCATAACCGAATCGGTGCGGTAGTAAAGCACCATCATAAGTCCCAGCAGTGCATAAGGATAGCTCTTTATCAGCATATTGCGGGTAACCGAAAGATCAAGCCGGAAATTAACGGCATCAACATGTCTTGAGAGGATGAGCAGAATAATTAGCGTGGTTATGAAGTAGGCCGCAGTCTGCGCGTAAACGAACCATTCTATCCTGAATTCTGAGCCTGTAACATTTCCCCAGAGCAGCACGCTGCAGATTATGATCATCAGAAAACGGTCGGTTACCGACACAATACTGTCAGTCCGGAAAAGCTGGAGTCCGCCGATATTGCTGCGAAGATAAAGGTTAAGCGTGTTCAGGGACTGGTTGAACAGGAGCACCAGCAGCAGTTTTACCTGCATCCATTTATATCCTATGAAATATGCGACGGTCAGACTTACGATGAAATATGCCAACAAAAGCATAAGCTTGAGTATGAGGATATTGGGCATCAATCTGGATAGAAGGCCGTGGTTTCTTGCAATGGCGCGGTTGTTGAAGCTTGCGATGCCCATATCCTGGATTATGTTCAACAACATTGAAAAGCTGAGCAACGAGAAATAGAAGCCGTATTCATTGGCGCCCACCGTGTTCTGTACCGTCAGGTCAATGCCAAAAACCCAAAATGGCTTGATCAGAAGGTTTAGAATAATTAATAATGTTAGATTTGTAAGGAATTTTCGCTTCATAAGACCAGGATGACCGGATAAAAATAAGCATTAATATTGATAATGGCAGTATCTGTAGAAAAGCGACGGACCTTTGCAGCCGGTGTGTATCCGGCATGTATGATAACCCTGCCGGAGCATTCGTTTCGAAAGGAGTGCAGCACATATTGCCGGCTTTTTGAATGAGGATAGCGGTAAATACACGATTGCTTTTGCCGGGCAAACTTGAAGGAATCGGATGGTTTGCCTGTGAAACGTTGAAAAGGATCACCAGGGACCACCCTGAGCATGATTTTATTTTTCTGTTTGACAGGCCATGGTCAGACGAGTTCTTGTTTTCCGGCAACATAACACCGGTCGTGGCGTCTCCGCCTGCCCGGCATCCTTTCCTCTGGTACACATGGTTTGAATATTCGATACCGGCTGTTCTCAGGCGCACCGGCGCAGAGCTTTTAATCTCCCCCGACGGGTATATCCCGCTGTCAACGGCCATTCCTTCGGTTGCGGTTATACATGACATAAATTTCATGCATCGTCCTGATTTCCACCCCTGGCTTACAAGGGCATATTACAGGAGGTATTTTCCACGGTTTGCCGAGCGTGCTGAGAGGATTGCCACCGTATCAGAATACTCAAGGAATGATATAATAAAGACATTCGGGGTATCTCCCGGAAAGGTCGATGTTGTTTACAATGGCGCTTCTGAGGATTTTGTTCCCCTTAACGGGGAAGATAAAGGCCTGGTAAAAAGAGACATTGCCGGCGGCAGCGACTATTTCCTGTTCGTGGGGTCCTTCCACCGGAGAAAGAATGTATCGGGGATGCTCAGGGCATATGATAAATTCAGGTGCAATACCGGGACCGATATAAAGCTGGTGCTTGCAGGAGAGCGGATGTACGATTACCCTGAGATGGAGAAGACCATTTCAGGTATGAAGTTTGCCGATGACCTGGTGTTTACCGGATACCTTGACCAGCTTGAGCTGCGCCGGGTCTACGGGGCGGCGGTGGCCCTGGTTTACATTCCCTTTTTCGAGGGCTTTGGCATTCCCCTTCTCGAAGCAATGAGCTGCGATACCCCGGTGATCGCTTCAAACCGCACCTCGGTGCCTGAGGTGGTTGGCAATGCGGCTCACATTGTTGATCCTGACGATCCCGTCGGTGTGGCTGAAGCGATGGCGCGACTGGCCAAGGACCCTGAATACAGGAAGGTACTTGTTGAGCGTGGCAGGGAAAGGAGAAATTTCTTTTCGTGGGATCAGACCTCACGGCTACTTTGGGATTGCATTGAGAAAGTAATCTCGCATATTTGAATTATGCTTAAGGGATATTACAGGGATGATGCCTTTGAAGCTGGCTGTGATGAAGCGGGCAGGGGTTGTCTGGCCGGACCGGTGGTTGCAGCTGCAGTTATACTGCCGTACGGCTATGAAAACAGTCTCCTGAAAGATTCAAAAAAGCTTTCACCACCAGGTCGTGAACGGCTACGCATACAGGTGGAGAATGATGCCGTTGCCCTGGGAATAGGGGTTGTCTCCAGCCATGATATTGACAGAATTAACATACTCAATGCCTCCATCCTGGCGATGCATCGCGCGCTTGACCGGCTTCCGGTCACGCCCAGGCATATAATAGCAGACGGCAACCGTTTTTCCTCCTACAAGGGTATACCACACACATGCATTGTAAAGGGTGATGCGCTTTATATGAGCATTGCCGCAGCATCAATACTTGCAAAAACATATCGGGATGGGCTGATGAGGGAGCTGCACCTGGATTTTCCGGTTTACGGATGGGATAGCAACAAGGGGTACCCTACAGTGAAGCATGCTGCAGCCCTGAGAGAACATGGTGCGTGTCCACATCACCGTAAAAGCTTCAGGCTTAAACCGGTTCAAACCAAAATAGAGTTAATGGTATAGACAGGTATTTTTTATTATTTATAATATCTTAGCCAGTATAATTAAATGACCATGCGTAAAATTATTGTTCTTGTAGCAGCACTGCTGCTTGTTTACCGCCTCAGCCTCAGGGCAGACGAGGGTATGTGGATGCTCCCGCTGCTGGAGCAGCTAAATATGGTGCATATGAAGGAACTCGGACTTGAACTGAGTGCTTCCGACATATACGACATCAACCGTTCCAGCATCAAAGATGCGATTGTGATTTTCGGAGGTGGATGCACCGGAGAGATGATATCTGAGAGGGGACTGGTTCTGACAAACCATCACTGCGGGTATGGTGTTATTCAATCACACTCCACCCTTGATAATGATTACCTGACTGACGGTTTCTGGGCCGGTTCGCCTGACGAGGAGATACCCTCTCCCGGACTGTCGGTCACCTTCCTTGTCAGTATTGAGGATGTAAGCGAAAAAATAAACGGTGCGCTTGATCCTGACATGGATGAGGAAGAGCGGTCACTGATAGCAGGGTTTATATCCAGGCAGCTGGAGCAGGAGGCTTCATCCGGCAACCACTACTTCGCCAGGGTGCAGCCTTTTTTCGGGGGTAACCAGTACTATATGATGGTTTATGAACGGTTTACCGATGTGAGGCTTGTCGGTACGCCGCCCTCTTCCATAGGTAAATACGGGGGCGACACCGATAACTGGATGTGGCCAAGGCATACCGGCGATTTTGCCCTGTTCAGGGTTTACAGCGGACCGGACGGGTTGCCGGCAGACTATTCAGGGGAGAACATACCTCTGAGACCCCGTCACCACCTGCCTGTCTCAACCAGGGGTGTTGAACCCGGCGATTTTGCAATGGTTCTCGGATTCCCGGGAGGCACAACCCGGTATATGACCTCTTTTGAGGTGGCCGATGTTCTTGATATTACCCATCCCAACAGGATAAAGATAAGGGGGCTTCGCCAGGATATCCTTCTGGAAGACATGCTGGCCAGTGACAAGGTGAGGATACAGTACTCCAACAAGTACTCCAACTCCAGTAATTACTGGAAATTTTCAATCGGGCAGAGCGAGGTGCTGAAGAGCCTTGGTATTCATGAACGCAAAAGAGAGATTGAGCAGGATTTCAAGGATTGGTACACAGCCGATAAACAGAGGGCCGGCGAATATGGCGATGCACTCTCGCTGATTGAGAATTCGGTAAATAACAGGAGAGAATATAATCATGCCATTCAGTATATCAATGAAGCCATCCTGCGCAGCTGTGAAATAGTGATGATGGCCAACCGCTCAAATAACCTTGAGCGGCTGCTGTCGGAAGATGATCCCGAGCCTGACGCCATCGGTTCTGCCGTGGAGATACTGAGAGGTGCGGCAGAATCCTTTTACAGGGATTATAACCCTCCGACCGACAGGAAAGTAGTGGCAACCATGCTTGAACTTTTTTACAATGATGTTGACCCAGCTTATCACCCTGATGCACTCGGGCAGATATACGATCAGTTCGGCGGTGATTTTCAGGCCTATGCTGATCACCTGTTCGAAGTCTCTGTTTTTGCCGGTGAGCAGAGACTGGCAGCTTTCCTTGAGGAACCCGCCGCAGGGGTGCTCGGCAGTGATCCTGCGCTGGTCCTTGCCCGGTCAACCTTCGAAAAGCTTGGTGAACTAAGGGAGCTTTCTCAGGAATACTCGAATGACCTGGGTCGCGGACAACGCCTGTTCATCAGGGGGTTAAAGGAGATGGACCCTGAAAGAACATTTTATCCGGACGCTAATTTTACTATGCGGCTCAGCTACGGTACGGTCGGCGGCTACCATCCCCGCGATGCCGTATGGTACGACCATTTAACCACACTTGGAGGGGTCATGGAAAAAGAAGATCCTGACGACCATGAGTTTATCGTTCCCGGGCGGCTGAAGGAACTCTACAGGAACCGGGATTTCGGGATGTTCGGACAGGATGGAAAAATGCCGGTCAATTTCATAACCAACAACGATATAACCGGGGGCAATTCCGGAAGCCCCGTCATAAATGCCCGCGGTGAACTGACCGGACTCGTTTTTGACGGGAACTGGGAAGCGATGAGCGGTGATATTGCATTTGAACCGGAGCTGCAGCGCTGCATAGCGGTAGACGCCAGGTATATACTTTTTATAATTGACAGGTATGCCGGGGCTTCGCACCTGCTGGAAGAGATGACGATAGTTAACTGAAACTGATCATGGCAACCGGCCACCGGGCCGGAAGCCGGTAAATTGTGTATGGCTGAAACTACTGAAATAACGGTTTATACCGACGGTGCCGCACAGGGTAATCCCGGCCCGGGCGGCTATGGAGTGGTCCTTATGTCCGGCAAGCACCGCAAGGAGATATCACAGGGATATAAGCTTACCACAAACAACCGGATGGAACTCCTTGCGGTTATCGTTGCCCTTGAAGCTCTGAAAATAGCGGGAAGCAGGGTGACTGTCTATACTGACTCCCGGTATGTTGCCGATGCCGTGGAAAAAGGCTGGGTATTCGGCTGGGAAAAAAAGGATTTCAAAAAAAAGAAGAACCCCGACCTGTGGAAACGTTTCCTTGAGGTATACCGCAAACATTCTGTAAAGTTTGTCTGGGTCAAAGGCCATGCAAACATCAGGGAGAATGAGGTATGCGACCGCCTTGCAGTCGAAGCAAGCAGATCACCTGATCTGCTTGAGGACAAAGGGTATGAACAGGATAACGGACTTCAGTAGCTAATTAATTTTTTTCTCTTTAGTGTCCATTACCGGACA
>REEN01000114.1 GCA_007695015.1 Marinilabiliales bacterium | reverse complement strand
GACAGGTCGGCCGATACCAGCTGCCACTCCTCATCAATCACATAGGTATCAACTGTCGATATCCATGTGTTCCCCTTGTCGGGGGAAGCGTACAGGGTCTGGTTATAAGCTCCGTTTGAAGTCCGGCGGACGGCAAATGAGAATAAAAGGTTTCTAAAGCCTGTGGATGGTGCATGGAAGATCAGTTCCCGTGTATCTGCCGGGTTCCTTACCCTCAGTCCCTGCAGGGGTTGCTGACTCATCTGCAGGTTAATGTCAGATCCGTCCTGAACCATATCCATGTATCCCGGGCCATCACCCGGATAGGTTATCTCTCCATGGTTCCCGGCCGAATAGTCGGAGACGACAATAAGCAGAGAATCATCATCGGGCAGGTCGTTGAAGTGCCAGTAATGAATCAGCTCCTTCTCGGCCGCGGGCATGAAGTGCGCAATAAGGACCCCCGTTTCTTCATCAGCGGTCATCACTACCGGATTCTCGCCGTTGCTCTTGCCCTCCCAGTGGCTGAAAATGTAACCCTCTTTTGCTATCGCCTCAATCTCTAAGGGTATGCCGCTGAAATATGTCCCCCTCCAGGGATAAGCATTATCATTGATCCCGGGTGTTCCGGGCCGGATATCGATGGAGTTAATCCTGATATATCCATGGTCCGGGTCTGAAACATCAAGAATTACAGGAACAGTGTCCCTGCCAAAATAGTCCATCAGGTGTCCCCACTGGTGGCCGGGGCGGTTAATCGCAAAATTGCGCATCATATTAACCTGGTTGTACCAGGAATTCCATTGCCCCCCGTCTATGCTGACGGGTTCCTTCCAGCGGTTGATATGCTCCTGGAATTCGGGTTCCAGTACCTGCTGGTATTCGTCGATAAGCGCGGTGACCCTGTCAGGGAGGAATGCGGAGTTCATCAGATCGGCAAACCTGTTCAGGAACTCTGTTCTGAAATTATCATTCTCAAGGTAGCTGCGAAGCAGGAAGGTTGACCATGGCGGATTGGGCCAGCCGGGGCCGTCAGTTGCCGCGGCAAACTCCATTACATTTTCGGCAGGTGATTTTCCCCAAATGCCGAAACCGAAATCCATGTCAAAAGCCATCCACCTCCAGCGGCCGTCATGGCCGTGTGGTGTATATGGCTGGTAGGAATCGGTACGCTTCCTGAAAAAATCAATATTGTTTGCCGGCCAGTCCGTGTTCGCCGAATAGATATTGGCTATCTGGTAATCGATGAAGTTCTCGGTATCTATACGGGTTTGAATGTATTCGTAGTGGACCTCTTCCTGCAGTCCGTTAGCTTCAATATATTCTATAGTCTGAACGTAATGCTGGTTGTCGCCCTCCTTTCTCCATGCGTTGCCGGTCAGCAGGTCCAGGTCCTCCTCGTCGATGTCGTAAACCCTCTTTATATAGTGTTTGTCGTACCGTTCCCTGATATTATGTATTCCCCAGTATTCGCCGTTAAGGAAAACTATTACCGGCCTGTAGGCCTGGGTATCAAAGTTCATTTCGCGGCAGACCCGTTGAATGAGTGCATCCCTGAACAGGGTATTGGGGTAGTCGTTGCCGGAATTCCTCAACATCAATCTCTTGTATTCGTCATAATCCTGTTCGGGGAAAAATCTGTAGCGCAACCTGGAATCACCATAGTCGCTCCTTGCATAAATGCGCAATGATTTCATCGGATGCGCCCTGCTCCATCCTCCATGGATACGGATGCCTACCTCCTGGTTCAGTTCAGGTCTGGTTGAACCGCTGTCCCAGAAAGTGAAGCTTGCAGGGTACTCCCAGTCACTTCCTCTCATGTGATAATTTCCCCTGCTGCCCCCGTCGGCATTTCTGTCGGGATAGGCTTCGCGCCAGTTGTCAAACACCTTTCCAGGGGTATATATGCCTTTGTTGTAGTCGAACAGGTTCTGCTCTCCCGTGCTGATGGCTATGACCGGAAGATCGTACCTGTTCCTGTCAAATAAGAAGTAGGTGTGGGTTACGACCGGACTGGGAGTATCACCTGCCCTGTGAGTGATGGCGCGTACCACCGTACCCTTGACGACGGGTGCATTAGGGAAATAATATGGCGGATTATGGTAAGATGAGGCTTTATTTGTTATCCTGTCATCTTCAAACCTGCGGTTTTCAATGAAGATGAAATCCTCATAGATATGTGTTCTGTATAATCCCGTCAGGAATTGTCCGGGTTCCTGACCCGGCCGCGCAACCCAGGTGTTCTTGTATGTGTAGGTAGAACCCGACAGATTGTCCGGGTCGGGCTCAGATCCGTCAAGGGTATAGTAAATATTTGCAGCCGGGACATCAGTTGACAGGATGAGTCCGAATGGATTCGGATAAAAACCACTTGTGTGTGAGAACCTCGGCGGTGACAGGGGAGCGTCGGAGTCAGCAAGGGTCTGGTTGTGGACTAACGCGAACAGTAATAAAAAGAAGATCATCTTTTTGACGATTGCTCCTGTTACACTGGAGGGACTTAACGGCGAGGTGTTGCTGGAAAAAAATCCTGAAAACATATCTGGTTTTGTTTTTAATGCGGGATAAATATGCCGATTATTTTCTGTTTTTCCAATATTTCCGGCGTTGATGTCAGTATGATCCCGGCATTATGGTTCGAGTGACCGCCGGTGGTAGTATTCTGCACGCTCTTCGTTCCCGAACCTTAAGTATATATTCCTGAGATACTCTGCATAAGAGGGTCTTGGATCGATCTCCCAGAGCTTCTCGAAATATCTCCTCGAAATCCTGAAGTTTTCGTTAATTGTTTCAAGGGCATTCAGAAGCTGCCTGTATTGTGCCCTTGTCTGGTTCTGTTCATAAGCAGTAAACTCCTCCTGGTAGCGGTTTTCAGCCAGCCAGAAGTAGTGGTCGCCCAGGTACTCCAGTGCTGTTAAGTTGGTGTTGTCGGCATTGTAAAGGTCGCGTGCAATATCTTTCAGTTTACCATCCCTGCCAAGATGCCTGTTAAGCTCATACCAGCTTTCCAGAAGACCGGCATTGCCGGGCGCCAGTTCTTCCAGGTCCTCCCAAAGCTCCAGCGCCCTGTCGGTGTTATTGCTTTCCAGGTATGTATCAAAAAGCCTTATCCTCATCTCATCTGCCTTATCGCCACCAGGGTAATTGTCAATATAGTTTTCGAGATTTGTTATCTCGAGAGAAAGATTGTCAATTTCCCGGTATGCAGTTGCAAGTATATAATAACCTCTCTCACCCGAGGTATCTTTCCGGCCGGCCTGAACCAGGTATTCTATCGCTTTGTTGCGGTGTCCGGTCTCCCAGGCAGAAATCCCCGCCCTGTACCAGGTCTCACCGTCTGCCTCGCGGTTGCGGCTCTTTTCAAGCTCAATGATCTCCTCGTAAAGTTCAAGGGCAATACGGTAATTACCGGCGTTGTATTCTGCTTCAACCTCTTCATGCAGGGCGGTTATCCGGCGGGCAGGCCCGCAACCAGCAACTATCGCCAGTAGCAGGATAACAGATAATGTAGTTTGTGCAGTCTTCATCATGTATTGACTGGCAAATTTACTCAATTTATTCGAAGAACTTTTTCCTGTGATAATTGGCGTAGTTCAACAGTTGTTCTGCGATTTCGGGATATTCAGTAATCACGTTGATCTTTTCATAAGGGTCATGAACCATATCGAATAGAGCCGTGTCGATCCTCTTCTGGATGTAAGTGCCTGCCTGGCCGTCAATGCCGCCCCTGAGAGGATACCTGTAATCATGGGGGAGGTGAAGCTTCCACTTCCCGTCAGAGCTGAGCACTCCCTCAAAATTGTTGATCATGGTGAAACCATAATAATCGTGTGGGTTTACCGCACCCTCTTTTCCGGAAATTATATCCCATACGTTCTTACCGTCTATTTCGTGATCCGGCAACGGCGCTCCTGTAAGATATGATATTACAGGGAGAAAATCTATTGACATAAACGTTTGGTGGGAAATATCTCCCGGTTCAATTTGCCGGGGGTATTTGATTATTAGTGGCGAGCGTATGCCCCCGTCGAATGATGTGCCTTTCTCTCCGCGATACGGAGTTTGTCCTGCATGATTTCCATATGCAAGCCAGGGTCCGTTGTCTGACGTGAAGATCACCATTGTATTCTCTTCGATGCCGTTTTCTTTCAAGGCTTTCATGATCTCGCCAACCGACCAGTCCAGCTCCATGATAACATCACCGTAAAGTCCGGTACCGGACTTACCTGCAAACTTGTCGCTTACGAAAAGTGGCACGTGGGGCTGAGGGTGGGGGACATAAAGGAAGAACGGGGATTCGCTGTTACGGTTTATAAAATCGACCGATTTTTCGGTAAACCAGGTGGTAAACCACTCCTGGTGGGCAGCAGTGACCGAATCGATTGTTATTTCTCCGTTTTCCCAGTACTGTAGTGGCCATTGACCCCAAAACTCCGGTCTTTCCGGATGCCCTGCCCACATATCGTTTGAATACATGATCCCGGCTGACTCGTCAAAACCTCTTGCAGGAGGCCTGGTATCCGGCTGGTCTCCTATATGCCATTTACCGAAAAAACCTGTCTTATACCCAATCTGCTGGAGAAGTTCTCCGATTGTAGCAAACTCCGGATCCAGTCCCCGCTGCCGCGGTGCATGGGCCCCGAACAGCCCAACTCTTTCTGGGTAGCAACCCGTGAGAAGTGCAGCCCTGGAGGCAGAACAAACGGCCTGGGGTACATAGAAATTATGGAAGGTTCGGCCCTCCTCAGCCAGTTGCCTGACATTTGGAGTAGGGTAACGTGTTTCGGCGAATGGTTGGAAATCGGCCCAGCCGGCATCATCAAGAAAGATAATCACTATATTGGGTTGTTCTTCTTTCTCCGGCTCAGCCTGAGTGCAGGCGGCAAACCCCGGTGCCAGCGCAAGCAGCGGGATTGTCCTGGTAAGTGATCTGGAAATTTGCATAGTATTATTGGTTTATTTGTGGGACTGGTTGCCATGTGTCAATTATTCTCATCGAAGTTGTCTGTCTGTCTGTCTGTCTGTCCTGCAACAGGCTTGCCCCGGGTTAAAAATATTTTATCAGTCAATCCACCCTCTTCAGCATCAACAGTCTGAAATCCATAACCTGTGACCCGGGCATTCCGGTAGCCTGAAGCGTGATTTGTCCTTTTCCCTGCTCAAGGAATATCTTTCCGGCATGCAGCGGTTTAAAGTCCTTTACATATGATTCCACCCTTTTAACCCTGTCATTTTCCATTCCCCTGAGGGGCGGGTCATGTCCCTCTGTTATTTGTCCCCTAACAATTGAGGAGCCAAAAGAGAGCTCAAACGTTGATCCGGTGTCCTGCGGCGGACAGGTGTAATGTATCTCCACCTCGAACCAGCCATCGGCCAATACTTCAACATCCCAGGTAATTTTATCGTCAAGCGAGGTCCAGTTGGTAAAGAAGCTGCTGTTGGGCCACCTGTTCGACCTTACTATATTCCCGTGCGGCCTGCCGTCCCTTGCAGGAAGCTGTGTGTAGATGGCATCGGGGTGTCCCACCGTGAACGGGCGGTTTCCGGCACCCAAACCCTGCATCGTTTCATTTTTCCAGTTATTAACCGCTTCCGCCATTCTTTCCCTGATTTCAGGCTCTTCTTCGCTTATATCAACTCTTTGTCCCCGATCCTCAACAATATCGAAAAGCCTTCCCTGGTGGTCAAGCCTGTATCTCTGATCCCTGACACTTACATTGCCGTTCCAGTGGGCAAATATGTAGCGGTCGCCGGCAAAAACACCTTCATCCATAATGAGCGGCCGCAGGCTCACCCCATCCAGTGGGTAAACGGTGCTGTACTCTATACCTGCAAGATGTGCGAGCGTGGGCAGAACATCTATCGCACCCGCCACCTCTTCAATCACCTTTCCGGGGTTTATAGTTTCTTTCCATTGTAAATAAAAGGGAGAACGGACCCCACCCTCATCGGTCGATCCTTTTCTGCCCTTCATGCCGCCGTTCCACCGCCAGCTGTTGGGACCGTTATCATTCATGAAGATGACTATTGTATTTTCCTCCAGTCCCAGTTCCCTGAGGGCATCAGTCACCCTGCCGACGTTCCAGTCTATATTTTCACACATGGCCAGGGCTGCCCTGGTAAATTCAACGTCCTCCTCATACCGGTCGTCCGTTAGCATCCCGGGCTCAAAATCAGCGAACCGGTCATACCACCGGTCAGGCACCTGCATCGGGGTGTGGGGAGTTATCTGTGCGATATAAACCAGGAAAGGGCTTTCCCGGTTTTCCCTGATAAATTCGATGGCCCTGCCGGTTATGTCGTCGGGAACATAACCGTCGCCCTGTACGATCTTGCCGTTGTGCTCCAATGGGGGACTGAAATAGTCGCCCCAGTGGCCCGAACAGAATCCGTAAAATTCATCAAAACCCCTGCCGTTGGGATGGTAGGGATACTGCATCCCGTTGTGCCATTTGCCGAAAGCGGCGGTGGCGTAACCTGCTGACCTGAAAATATCTGCAAATGTTGTCTCATCAAGGTTCATCCGCTCACCGCCTTCGGAAGTATCGAAGACTCCTGACCGGGTATGGTACCGGCCGGTAAGCAGGTCGGCGCGGGTGGGGGAGCACACCGGCTGCACGTAGAAGTTGGTGAACTGCGCCCCGTTCTGAGCCAGTGCGTCGATATTCGGTGTATGCAGGTTGGTGTTCCCGTGCAGGCTTATATCACCCCAGCCCTGGTCGTCGGTAATAATGATCACAATATTGGGCTGCCGGGGCCTTTCAGCTTCCGGTGAGCTGCATCCAAACATCCCGGCGCCTGCAGTCAGCAGGGGGATGACAGGAATAAATGTGGTCTTTTTGTTTACTATCATGATAAAGCGGATTGATCTCTGCGTTATTATAAATAATCCTGATCAAATTAACATGCGTTTTATTACTCGACCGGAAGCAGCCTGAAGGAATCTTCAGGAGTTTCTCCGTATTTATCCCTTAGCTCGTCAAGCCTGATATGTAAATCATCGCGTACCACGGCGTAGGAGGGATCATCGTATACATTCTGCATCTCATGCGGATCGGTTTCCAGGTCATACATCTCCCATTCATCTATATCGTAATAGAAATGGATCAGCTTGTAGCGGTCTGTTGCAATCCCGTAATGACGCTTGACGCTATGTACTGCCGGATATTCGTAATAATGATAATAATGTGCATCTCTCCAGTCCCTTACATTTTCACCTCGCAGTAATGGCAGCATGCTTCTGCCCTGCATATCCCCGGGATCGGGAGCGCCTGCAGCATCAAGAAAGGTCTGGGCAAAATCAAGGTTTGAGACAATGTCTTTATTTACACTTCCGGGTTCAATATGCCCCGGCCATTTTATAACCAGGGGGGTGCGGTATGACTCTTCATACATGAAGCGCTTGTCAAACCAGCCGTGCTCACCAAGATAAAAACCCTGATCGGAGGTATATATAACTATGGTATTTTCATCCATTCCTGTATCTTCAAGATACTGAAGTATACGGCCAACGCTTTCGTCAACAGACTGTATAGTGGCCAGATAATCATACATATACCGCTGATATTTCCACCTGACAAGGTCTTTTCCCTGTGGATTAAGCTTTTCAAATTCCTCCCTTATAGGTTCATATGTCATGTCCCACAGCCTCCGCTGCTCCTCATCCATCCTGCCCACGGTCCTGTTGTAAACACCTCCTGATGCACCTGGGGGCCACATTTTAAGGTCCTCAACGATCCGCATCGTATGCTCAATAGACATATCCTGCTCCCTGGCCGCAGCACCCATTCCCGAATAGTCGTCAAAAAGATTGAAAGGCTCGGGAAAA
>REEN01000113.1 GCA_007695015.1 Marinilabiliales bacterium | reverse complement strand
TCAAGAGCCTCCATGGCACCCGGATGCACTCCTGAAAAGATAAGCTGTATCTTCTCCCCCAGAGATTTCAGGTAAAGATTCTCCAGGTTATTCAGTCCGGTAGAATCGATAAAAGGCACTTTCCTGAGCCTTATTATCCTGGCGTGTATGTCGCGGGTATTTTCCCTTACTATCTCATCGAACTTGTTTGCCACTCCAAAGAAGAAGGGCCCGTTTATCTCGTAAATTTCAATGCCTTTGGGCATCTTTATGTTTCCCAGGTGTTCGTCGAACAGGGTTTCAGGCTCGGATTCATCGTCAACATCCCTCCTGAAAACTTCTATGTTGGATGATTCTGCAAACCTCTTCAGGAAGGAGACCATTGCCATGAGCAGTCCCACCTGGATTGCAATTGAAAGATCAAACACCAGGGTAAGCAAAAAGGTGGTCACCAGTACCAGTCCGTCACTCCTCGGATACTTCAGGAAGTTCACAAAGGTGTGCCACTCGCTCATCTTGTATGCAACCCCGATGAGCATGCCCGCCATGCAGGCAATCGGTATCAGTCCCGCGAACCTCCCCAGGAACAGCAGTATCACCAGGAGCACTGCAGCATGAATGATGCCCGCGACGGGGGTTTTTGCCCCCCTGCGTATATTGGTCATGGTCTTGGCTATCTGCCCCGATGCCGGTAGTCCCCCGAAAAACGGCACCACCATGTTGGCCGCACCCTGAGCTATGAGCTCGGTGTTGGGGCGGTGTGACCCCCCGGTATAGCCGTCTGCCACCATGGCTGAGAGCAGCGATTCGATGGCACAAAGCATTGCTATGGTAAATGCCGGCTGTATGAGCATGCTCACTTTTTCGAATGTGATAACCGGGAAGTCCGGCCGCGGGATGGTTGATGCGATCTCACCGTATTTGCTGCCGAGGGTTTCCACCGGAAGGTCAAAAAGATAGACCAGGAGGGTTGTTACTATTATCGCCACGAAAGAGCCTGGCATTTTTGACCCTGTTTTGGGAAGCAGGATGATCAGCAGGATGGTGATCATCCCTAGACCCATGGCATGGAGGTTGACGGTATGCAGGTATGAGAAGAAGTTGATCCATTTCCCAAGGAAGGTGGCCGACATTTCAGGTATGTCAAGTCCGAAAAACGGGCTTATCTGGGTTGTGAATATAATTGCGGCTATAGCACTTGTAAAGCCGACCACTATCGGGTAGGGCATGAACCTGATGATCGCTCCCATGCGGAAAAGTCCCATCAGTACCAGCATGATCCCGGCCATGAACGTGGTTATGAGCAACCCCTCAATACCGTGATGCTGAACAATGCTGTAAACTATTACGATGAAGGCCCCGGAGGGTCCCCCTATCTGTACCCTGCTGCCTCCCAGGACCGACACTATCAGTCCCGCGATTACAGCGGTAACAAGACCTACATCGGGGGTGACGCCTGATGCTATTGCATATGCCAGCGCAATGGGCATGGCAACAATACCCACGATTATCCCTGCACTGAGGTCGGCCCTGAACTGGCTTGCAGAATATGTCTTAAGCAGTGTAAACAGCTTCGGCTTGAACTTTATCATATATATAATATATTATATGGTAAACCGGGTTGCCTTTGGTTTGGCCGCCGCAACAAGCAAAGACCCAAGATATAACAATAATCCTGCATTATGCATGAGAATTTCCCGTGTAATGTACAAAAATAACCGTTTTTGCCGGGATGGAATTCCGGCAGCAGGAAACAGCCCGGGTTTAAAAAGTTGTAAAAACTGCCTTTATTTATGAAAAATATTGTTTTATCCTGCATTTCACCGGTTTTGTCAAATTTTTGGCTGAAGGGAAATAATTACCGCACAATAATTTTTTTAGTTTGGTTAAAATGTTCTAAGTTTGGTTAGGATTGTGACTTATGAAGAAACCGGACTGGTCATCATATTAAGGACCATATTCCGGTGGTTGTATTTTTCTGCAGAATGATTGTCATAATCAGTGAGTTGAAAGGGATTTTTGTTTTACGTGGCGGGACGATATCGGCTTTATTGTAAAATCAAAACTTTCACTATGCAGAAGCTCTACCCCACCGTTTTATCGGGCACGACCGGCGACCTGCCGTTAACATTGCTTTGCCCTCCATAATCAGTTTTTTGTCTGCCCGGAATATTATTCCCGGGCCCACGGCGGCTTAACAGCCAGCCTCCATCTGTTTTATTGTTTCAGATAAGGATAATGAGAGTATAATAATAAAACCAACATTTATGAGAAAACTATTCCTTTTACTTGCAATCATCCTGGCAACATCAGGTACCGGTATGGCCCAGGGGGACCAGTCCGGCGCTCCCGGGGTGTTTGCCTTTGAACTGAGCATGTCTCCATTTGTTGACAGTGAGGCATGGCTGAGCCCCGGATTTATCAAGGGGCGGTTTTTCACAGGCCCCATCGGGGTGCGCCTGGGGCTGGGCACCAATTTATTGCTCAGCTCTGACCAGGGTACCCAGCCCGAGACCGTGAGAAACCTTGCTTACCTTGATATCAGGCCCGGTGTCGAATATCACCTGGCGCAGACCGGCGAGGTGGTGGCCTATGCGGGCCTCGATTTTATCTTTGCCAACCGCAATGCCAACGTCGATGCGACCGTGGGCGCCCCAATAACAGGCGCCTGGGACATCAACACACTTAACAATCGCGGTTTTATGGCGCTGGGCGCCAATCTTGTGGTAGGGGGCGAATACTACCTCAGGGGCGGAGGTTTCTTCATAGGGACAGAGATTGGCTTTGAGTTCCTTTATTTCACCCACCATGAAGTAAAGTGGGGCGACGAAGTGAGGATACCGCAGACCAATTCAACCACCTTCATGCCCTCCCTGAACAGTTCACTGAGACTGGGCGTGGCCTTTTAATAATTGAAAATAACCAAAATACATTGTGATATGGAAAAAATATACAACAGATTGACCGGCGTTTCCGGCACCTGGCTCCTGCCGCTGCTGTTTACGTCACTATTGCTTTTCCTGCCGCAGGGAACCTTTGCACAGACATTTGATGTCGAGGCCCACGATGAAGGTGCGGAATACACATCAGATCCCGGCGAAGAGTATGTTGTCGGAGAAGATCTTTTGCGTGCACGGATCATAAACATAACTGACTTTGAATCCGGCGACCGGTTCTATTTTTATTACGTAAATACCTTTCAAGGCCCGGGAGCAATTACCCAGGACAGGGTCATACAGTCACAGACCTATCCTGCAGCCGGCTGGACCGCACGGAACTTCAGCGGCCTGGTCAATGAGACAGGCACTTTCAACCTTCATGTCGGACATTTTACCGGCAGGTTTGACCATTCCTACTGGCTTGAGGAAGATGATATTGTTCAATACATAGGAGGAGGTTACAATGCGGGGAACGACTGGCTCGGTCACTTCACATCGTCTGGCAACAGGGAGATGACCACCCGGATATTCGGCCTTGCGGGAGAGACCCAGGGACAGATCAGGCTGCAGGTATATTTCGCGGTTTTGCCCAATGAGGACCACCCGGTAGTCGTCGAGTATACCACCAATGCAGGTGGTACATGGACCCGCCTGAAAGACGATACGGTGGATGAAAATGATGAGTTTTCAACGAACCTTGGAGAATGGACACCTCTGTTCGTGTTGCCATCAGGTGCCCTTAATGATAATACGCAGTTCAGGGTAAGGCAGCGCAACACGACCGGGCTTGCTCCAGACGAACAGCCATTTGCAGTCAATAATATGCATGTTCTCAAGGGCGATCCGATAACCGGGGTAGTCACAGAACTGGTAGGTACCTACGATATTGTTGCTCCTGCAGATCCTCCGGCGCCGCCTGTGCCGGCTGTATCAATCACCGACATTACCGATGATGAGGGGATTGATATAGATAATACGAATCCTGCGATTCCCGGTTCGGAGATAACAATAGTAGCGGGAACCCAGAATATTGAACTCGACGATTTCAATTACTTTGTTGAGTTCGGAGGTCAGATCCTTCCCTCCGCACATATCAAGGAGATCAGGAAGGACCAGGACAACGATGAAATGGAAATAGATGTTGAGCTGCCTGTAAACATTCCCGATTTCTTTGATAATGACGATGCAGAGGTCAGTATCCTGGTTGTTGACGGGACCGAGATTGATTATGGCGGCGGCGGCATCCCTTCCAGGAACCTTATCACGTACGACTATCCCGATGATGAGATCGTGATAACGGGAGGAGCAGAGGGGCCGGCCGGAACGGTTGAGTTTACCATGGGAGGGCCCAGGTACCTTGCCACACCGGCCATGGATATCATCACGCTGGAAGGAACTACGCTTGATTTTACGATAGCCAGGATATCAGACCCCATACCGGCGCCGGGGAATGGAATTGTCGTTGAATTCTCAACCAACGGTACGGCATGGGAGCAGCTCGGTGAAGTAATCGAGCTTGGAGGCGCTGAAGGCGTCGGTAAAGCGGGTGAAACCTTTACTCTTGATGCTGATGACCTGGACGGTATTGTTTCAACATCTACCCGGTTCAGGGTAAGGCAGCTGAATGACGCTAACGGGGCAGGCATCAATACCTGGAAGCTGTCGGGTTTCGTACTTAATGTTCCCGGTGTCGGTGGGAACGTGATAGCCCAGAGTGCAGCATGGAACATTGAAATTGGGCACCCCTCATTCACCCTTGCACTGGCAGACCCGGACGGGCCGCCCATTTATCCGGGTGCCACCGTCGGCTTTGAAATTGATGACGTAGAGGGGGAATTCCCTGACTATACCGTTTTTGAGGTTTTCTACGGAGACAAATGGCTGAAGACCCTTGACGAGCCCGGTGATTTCTCCATTACCCTGCCCCTGGATGAGGGCTTCAAAACCCTCACGGTAAGGGCTGAGGCGAAGAACTGGAATTTCTGGCAGACCGCTAATTTCACTATTCAGCCCGTTACTGTCGGTATTGTAGATGTCTCTTACGATTTTGAGGATGCAGGCACAATTTATAACATACCCGGCAGTGATGTAGAGGTCGAATTCAGCATGACAGGATTTATTCGCGACGGACTGGATGCTTCAGTCATCCTGCAGGTATGGAATGAAGATGATGAATGGGAGACCTTCGCTATACAGGAGGTAACCGCCGCCATTAACACTAATCAGGGCGGCACGATTACCGGAACGCTTCCACAGTATGAATATGGAGCAACAGCTACCCTCAGGATACTCATTGAGAATTATCCATGGGCCGAAGGGGATTATATTGATAAGGTAATCTCGAGGAGCTTGCCTGATAATACATATACCGAAGGTGATTACAGATACTACAGGTATGGCGTCTATAACAGTCTCAACCTTCAGCCGGGAAGTATGATAGCTTTCCAGATATTCACCGACGGTTTTGAGGGAGATGTTGAAATGTTGTACTCAACAGACGCGGCTGCTACGTGGGTGCCTGTTGAAAATGGAATGTGGTCAGTTGCAGGAGATATGGAGGGCTATGTTACCAGCATTTCTGATATTGATGACTTTATAGATATACCTGAAGAACTTCTCGGAGAAGAAGGAGATATCTGGTTCGCAATCCGGCATCACACTGTCGATCCCGGCGATCCCTTACCCACCGTCAGGGGTATTCGTATCATAGAGCCTGACATTGTGCAGCGGAGCCCGGTAACACAGGCTGTAAACATCATCTACCCCTCGGTTACTCTTGCCACGCTGGAGGATGAGTATTACTTCGGCGATGAGATCGATGTGCAGTACAGCACCTTCGGCATTGGCGAAGATACCGGGGCATGGTTTGCCATTACCCTGGAGCAGGGCGATATTTACCATGTTCTCAATGAAAGCGACGATGTTGACGATGTAACACTTACGGTTCAGTTCCCCGATGCTGAGACTCTTGAAGAGAAGGGCTTCATTACCGATGATGCTGATCCGGAATATGTCCAGTACAGGGTCAGGGTGCGCGTCTACACTAAAGATCAGTATGACATGCTCCTTCTGAGCACTTTGGAGAAGGTTGTGCAGGCAACTGGTGAAGAGCTTACCCTGATCGAAGATGACGGTAATTTCATTGAACTGAAGGGGTACTCTTACAACGGGGTACGTGACCAGTTCGAATTCCATGAAGCGGGAGACAGACTGGCGGCTACCAGGTCTTATGATTTCAGTGACATGCCCGAACCGGTAACCCTCGTGTTTACCTACGAGGCAGGCATCCCGTTTGTCAATCCTTCAACCCTTCCGAAGTTGCAGGTTTCGACCGATGCAGGCGCCAGCTTCACGACGCTTGACATACCGGGGTCGGTCTATGGCAACCGCCTGCCGGCCAACGGAACCACTACCTTCGAGGTTGAGATACCGTCGGCGCACCTTACGGCTGCGACCTACTTCAGGTGGGTTCAGGATGTGACCGTCAATTCATGGTGGACCATTTACGACATAAGGTTCCTTTCAGGTGAATCAAATCTGGTAGGCTACCAGGTCAATTTCTATCCTCCATTCTATGAGATGGATCTTGTCGAGTTTGTTGAGGATGATCCTTACGCGGACTTTAACAATCTGCTCGCATACGAATGGACCCTGATAGATGAGGAGCTGGATGAGATGTTCACCCCGGCCATAACGGTTGGCGAGGACTTTAACTTCTCATGGCTGATCAAGGATGAATTCTTTGATGAAGAGGGAGACCTTGACCAGGATGCACTGGATGGTGCAGGAGCCGTTGTATGGCCCGAAGGCACGGTCTTCCAGTTCATGCTGGAGCTTAAGGACGAGAACAACGATGATTACTTCTATGTGTTTGCAATGGTAGATGAGCTGGATGAGTTTACAATGCAGTTGTCAGATACCGTTGACATACCCACTGACACCTATACTGTTTATGCCAGGGCCTGGATATTTGATGAAGAAGGCGAAGAGGCTCTTCACCTGTGGCCGGGCTGGGTTGATCCGGAAGATCCGGAAGAGGGGTTGGTTGATCCCCATGATTTGGAGTTAAATATTCTCATAATCAATCAGGTGACTGAAGAGCACCTTGAGATCATCCTTGAGAGCATAACCGCAATTAATGACGATGAGGAGGATGATAAGTTCTATTTTGGCGGACAGATGGAGGTGCATTACGAAACCTTCGGCCCGTTCGGCGATGATGTACGGTTCGAGGTTGTGATTGAAGGCGAGGATGATGACGGCGGCTTCATATATCATAATCTTGGCAGCCAGGCTGACCTGGGCAAGATCACGGTTACCGCCGGCATTCCTTCAAAAGAGGAGCTGGAGGAGGCAGGGTTTGACCTTGGCGAGGATGTTTTTGTGAAGGTCTATGCATACCATGCAGAAACTGCCGAAACGGAGCTTCTGATCGAGCAGATCGTTGAACACGCACTCACCGACCTGGCTGAGGACTTCCTGGCGGTGAACAACGGAGCAGGCGTTGCTTCGCTCACCTTCGATGGAGAACAGGAGAGCGGTGGTGTTTACACTAAACGTTATGCCGTGACACGGAGCCTGAAATACTATCTGGGCGAAGGCGTGGTCCTCAATGATCATAAGCTGGTATTTGATTATACCGAGATTGTGGCGATCGCACCTGTAACGGGACAAACATTGCCGCGCCTGCAGGTGAGCACTGATGCCGGTGCATCATTCGAGAATGTTAAGTGGCTCTTTGAAACAGACACCTACGAGGCCGGTCTGACACAGGATATGCTGGATGATGCAGCAAATGTACACTTCAGGTGGATACAGGATCATCCTGCAGGAGCATGGTCACTGGACAACATCATGCTTGTCTCCGGAGAGAGCAACCTGGTTGCCGATGTCGCGGCCAACCGTATCGAGGTTGATCTTGTGGAGGTTCCGTCGGTATATCCCGACAACTTCACCAACTATGAATTTACGGTAGGCGACGGCGAGGAGGACGGACTTGAGCCGCCGGTGGTTGTGGGCGAAGATTCAGAGTTCCACTGGACAGTGGTTGATGAGGACGATACTGACAACATCTGGCCGGAAGGAACAGTGTTCGAATTCACGCTCGATTTCGAAGATCCTGAGACAGAGGAGGACTGGATATTTGCAGTTGTTGAGGGTGCAGGGACATTCACCGTTGAATTCCCCGATATAATAGAAACAGGCATCTACACCGTGAGCGTGAGGGCCTATATTGGTGAGGTAATTGATGAAGAGGATGAATATGACCACGTATTCCCGGCGTCGAACCTCGACCCGGTTGCTGTCAAATCCATCCTGGTCGTTAACCTGACAGAGGAGGATATACGCAAGATAGTGGTCGATGACCTGCCTAATGAGGATCCGCTCACACTTCCGGAGTTCGATATTGAGGAGGAGGTGACAATCACCTACACCACATTCGGCGAATGGCCGGAAGGAACAACGTTTGCCGCTGCCCTTGAGCAGGTCGACAACAACGGCGACTTCCTCGAAAGAGTAGTGCTTAAAGAGGTGATTTCTGCCGCCGG
>REEN01000112.1 GCA_007695015.1 Marinilabiliales bacterium | reverse complement strand
GACTGGATGACAGACCTGACAGCATGGAATGTCTACTCTTTCGAAGCTTCATACGAGGCTGATAATGTACTGGAAGACTGGATGACAGATCTGGCAACATGGAATGTTTACTCTTTCGAAGCTGCATACGAAGCTGATAATGTTCTGGAGGACTGGATGACAGATCTGGAAAGCTGGACCATAAACAGTTTCAATGACTGCAAGGAAGATCTGAAGCTATTCATGTCAGTAAAGAAAATCTGCTGAAAATAACAGCCGGGAGAGAGCCCGGCACCGGTAATCCGGCCTGGCAGGGATCCGGAAAGTAGGTGCTGAACTAATATCTATTATTTCTATATTTGCACTTTTTGGAACAGAAACAAAGATCCCTGCCAGTTTATGAGAATTGAAACGATAGTTGCCGGCGCTGTAAGCCGGTTCTTCAAAGAAAACGGTCTGCCGAAACCGGACCCGTCACTGGTCCAGATACAGAAAACCCGTAAGGAGTTCAGGGGAGACATCACTCTTGTGGTGTTTCCCCTTATTCGTTTAATGAAGAAATCCCCTGCCGAGGCCGGGGAGGAGCTTGGTAATTACCTTAGACAATTGCCACAGATACAGGATTTCAATGTGATCAAAGGGTTTCTGAACCTCGTGGTTGAGTATTCTTACTGGACAGGCTTTGTTTCAGAGGCAGCAGCTGATGAAAAATACGGGATCTCTGAGAAGACAGGTGAAAGTGAAACAGTCCTGGTGGAGTTCTCTTCTCCCAACACCAACAAGCCGCTGCATCTCGGACACATAAGGAACAACCTCCTGGGCTGCAGTATATCGCTTATACTTGAGGCCACCGGTAAGAATGTGAAAAAGGTTAACCTTGTCAATGACAGGGGAATTCATATCTGCAAAACCATGCTGGCATGGGTGAAGTGGGGTGAAAACCGGACTCCCGCTGAAGCTGGTAAAAAGGGCGACCATTTTGTGGGCGACATGTATGTTCTTTTTGAGACTGAATACCGCAAAGAGGTTGATGAGCTTGTTGCAGGTGGCATGAGCAGGGACCGTGCGATGATAGAGGCTCCGTTGATGGCCGAGGCAAGAGAAATGCTCAGGAAATGGGAAGCCGGTGATCCTGGGGTCTGCGGTCTCTGGGAAAAAATGAACGGCTGGGTTTATGAAGGTTTTGATGTGACCTACAAAAGGCTGGGAGTATCGTTCGATAAGATCTATTATGAATCAGACACCTATCATACTGGTAAGAAAATTGTGGAAGAGGGGCTTGATAAAGGAAAACTGAACAGAAGAGAGGATGGTTCCGTATGGGCCGATCTGAGGGAGCGCGGACTTGATGAGAAGCTTCTGCTCAGATCTGATGGCACATCTGTATATATGACCCAGGATCTTGGCACTGCTGTGATAAGGCAGAAGGAATTCAATGCCGGAACAATGTATTATGTCGTGGGCAATGAGCAGGACTACCATTTCAAGGTTCTTTCGCTTATACTTGATGAACTTGGCTATGAATGGGCCGGGTCGCTGCATCATATATCATACGGGATGGTCGAACTGCCATCCGGAAAAATGAAATCAAGGGAAGGCAAGGTGGTTGATGCCGATAACCTGATTGACCAGATGATCGAGACCGCCGGCAGGCTGTCTGCCGAACTGGGCAAGCTTGAAGGCCTGTCAGAAGATGAGAAGGAGGAGATCGTGAGGAAGATCGGGATGGGGGCCCTGAAGTATTTCATCCTCAAGGTGGACCCGAAGAAAAACATGATCTTCAACCCTGAGGAGTCTATCGATTTCAATGGTAACACAGGGCCGTTTATACAGTACACGCATGCGAGGATATGTTCGTTGCTGAAAAAGGCAGAGGAGCAGGGTATTAAACCGGCTCCGGGTAATGATTTGAATATAACGCTGACAGATAAGGAGGTGCGGGTGATCACACTGCTGCATGAGTTTCCTGGTATTCTGTCAGAGGCCGGTAGAAACTGCAGTCCCGCCCTGATAGCAAATCTGGTATATGACCTTGCCAAAGAATATAACCAGTTCTATCACGATCACCCGGTAATAAGGGAGGCTGACCCGGGGGTGAGAAAATTCAGACTCATGGTCTCCCTGCTCGCCGGAAACGTTATCAAAACGGGAATGGGCCTGCTGGGGATCGACGTGCCTGATAAGATGTAATCACCAGGTCAGGCGCAGGGGAATGGCGTTATATTCCCCGGAAGGGAAATCATAGTAATGATGCAGCCCCCTGGCGCCTGAATTGGAAGGCACAATAATAGCCGGAGGATCAAAGTTGGTGTTGGCTGTTCTATTGATTAATTTTGCATGACTAAAGGATAAATTTTTTAATAAAATGTTTGAAAACCTAACCGATAAACTTGAACGCTCATTCAAACTGCTAAAGGGCGAGGGCTACATCTCTGAGATCAATGTTGCCGAGACGCTGAAGGAGGTCAGGAGGGCGCTGCTTGATGCCGACGTTAACTACAAAATTGCCAAGAACTTTACCGATACGGTCAAGGAAAAGGCAATGGGTCAGAACGTGCTGACATCCTTAAAGCCCGGTGAGATGCTCGTTAAGATTGTGCATGACGAGCTTGCTGCTCTCATGGGCGGTAAGATGGAAGATCTGAATATCAAGGCCAACCCGGCAGTTGTTCTTGTTGCGGGCCTTCAGGGATCGGGAAAAACTACCTTTTCAGGAAAACTTGCCCGGTTCCTGAAGACGAAAAAGGGGAAGAACCCGCTCCTCGTTGCGGGTGACGTATACCGGCCTGCTGCAATTGAGCAGCTTAAGATCATCGGCGAACAGGCTGAGGTTCCTGTATATACTGAAGAAGGGAACATGCAGCCGGTTAAAATAGTAAGGGCGGCAATTAAGCATGCCCGTATGCAGGGCCACAATCTTGTAATAATAGATACCGCCGGGCGTCTTGCTGTTGATGAGCAGATGATGAACGAGATAGCCGATATAAAGAAGGCTGTTGATCCGCACGAAATTCTCTTTGTGGTTGATTCTATGACGGGACAGGATGCAGTGAACACTGCCAAAGCATTCAATGACCGGCTTGATTTCGACGGAGTGGTGCTGACCAAGCTTGATGGTGATACAAGAGGTGGTGCGGCCCTTTCGATAAGATCGGTTGTTGACAAGCCGATCAAGTTTATCGGTACGGGCGAGAAACTTGATGCCATTGATGTTTTCCATCCCGAGAGGATGGCTGACAGGATCCTGGGAATGGGCGATATTGTTACCCTGGTGGAGAGGGCGCAGGAGCAGTTTGACGAGGAGGAATCGCGTAAGCTGCATAAAAAGATTGCTAAAAACCAGTTCAACTTCGACGATTTTATAGCCCAGATACAGCAGATCAAGAAGATGGGAAACCTGAAGGAGCTGGCATCGATGATTCCCGGTGTGGGCAAGGCAATGAAGAATCTTGATATTGACGATGACGCCTTCAAGGGGATTGAGGCCATAATCAGGTCGATGACCCCCGAGGAGAGGAATGATCCGGTTATAATCAACGGAAGCCGCAGAAAAAGAATAGCTGACGGCAGCGGGACCACAATCCAGGAAGTGAACCGCCTGATCAAACAATTTGATGAAACCCGGAAGATGATGAAAATGATGACAAGCGGCAAGAAAGCCGGCAGGATGATGAAGGGGATGCCGGCAATGGGACGGTAGATCTGCAGGAATTGCAACCTGCTCATTTAAAAAACTATGTATCATGATATTACTTGACGGCAAGAAAGTTGGGGGGCAGATAAAGAAAGAGATTGCTGCAGAGGTTCAAAAGATCAGGAAATCGGGAGGGAAGATCCCGCATCTTGCTGCTGTTATTGTAGGAAACGACGGGGCCAGCGAAACTTATGTGGCGCATAAGGCCAGGGCGTGCGATGAAGTTGGTTTCAGAAGTACTGTCATAAGGCTTGAAGAACAGACAACGGAAGACATGCTCCTTGAAAAAATAGATGAGATAAACAGCAATACCGATATAGATGGAATGATTGTGCAGCTTCCGCTACCCGGTCATATTCCTGAGCAGAGGGTTATTGAAAGGATCAGTGCTGAAAAGGATGTTGACGGGTTCCATCCGGTTAATGTTGGTAAAATGTTTATTGGCCGTCCCGCATTTCTATCCGCTACACCATACGGCATACTGGAGCTTCTGAAAAGATATGAGATAGTGACATCAGGGAAACACTGTGTTATAATAGGCAGGAGCAATATAGTTGGCAAGCCCCTGGCTGCTCTGATGTCTCATAAAGGCTATCCGGGCGATGCAACGGTTACTATCTGCCACAGCAGAACCAGGAACCTTGAGGATATCTGCCGCCAGGCTGACATTCTTGTGGCAGCGCTCGGCAGGCCCCAATTCGTAACAGGTAACATGGTAAAGGAGGGAGCCGTTGTTATTGATGTAGGTATTTCAAGGGTGAAATCGGATAAAACCAAATCAGGCTGGAAACTGATTGGTGATGTAATGTTCGATGAGGTAGCTCCAAAATGCAGCCATATTACACCGGTACCAGGTGGAGTGGGACCGATGACAATAGTTGCACTGCTTACAAATACATTAAAAGCTGCCGTGGCAAATACCGGCAGCTAGGGAATGCATTTTCTTTTTATTTGACCTTAGGGTGATAATATCCCTTTATTCAAGGCTGAATTCCTTTCCACCTGACAACACCCCGTCAATATAAACCTCCATGAGGAATGTCCCTGAATCAAGCCTGTCCTCATGCACGATGGTGTAGTTAAGGGGCACCGATTGCCTGTTGTACTCGATGGTACTGAATTTGGTATACTGGCTCGTGTTGCCTGATCCGGAGATCATGAAAGTTTCCTGTGTGCCGTTAACCACATTGCCTGCCGGATCGGTCAGTATAAGATGTATCTCTTTCTGTCCGGGCTCTACAAGGATGTTTCCGTTTATCTCAAAACTGACGATTGTACGGTTTACCCTTCTTGCAAGCTCCATGGTTACCGGTCTTCCCAGCCACCTGTCCCTCAGGTTGAATACACACACATTATAGGCCTTCAGGTAGGTTGCCTCCTCAACCCTTGCCAGGAGTGCCTGGTGCCTGGTCTCCATTTCAGCAAGCTTTTCATTCAACTGCTGAAGATCTTCCATAAGCTGCTGCCTCTCCTCTTCAAGCCTGCTGAATTCTTCCCTGAGGGATTCAAGTTCGGCCACCTGCTGGCGCAACTGGTCTATTTCTGCTACCTGGTTTCGCAGCCTTGCTATACGGGAATCCCGTGTGTTGATCTCAGCCTCGAGAGCGGCCGCACTCTCTCTTACTACATTGATCTGATTGTTGAGGTCATTGATATCTGCCTTCAGCTGGGCATTGGCCTGTTCGACTGCCTCTTTTTCGGTTGTCATCGCCGTAAGCTGCCTGTCCAGCTCCTCATTCTGGTTGTTCATGGTGCTGTTGCGAACAAAAAGGAATACGTTGCCCAGTATTGAGAGCAGCAGGATCACTGCAATAACGATGCTCGTACTTTGCTGAGATTTGAGCTGGCGCTCAAGGCGTTTCTCCCTGTAATTTTCCATTGTGATATAATTTAATGATTGTTCCCGGCTCTTTTCAGATGCAAATTAATATAAATTAAAAGATAAAGCAAATATAGTCAGTTTTTTGACTCCATGTTCATTAGTTGTTAAAAAAAAATATTCCGGGGTTACAGGTTGTTTATGTTTTGAAAGTACATTTGATAATAAGACAATATTAAATTGCTACTTTTGCACTGCACAGAAATTAATTAAACATATCCTGTAATGAGTGATGACAGGGAGCATTATTACAGCGACAGCAGTATAAAGGAATTGGTCTCCAGGTATGAGGGAATGATATCGGGCAGGGAACGCTGCTACTTTGATGTTGATGAATTTGAGGAGATTATCGAGCATTATTTGAATGCCGGAAGACACAACAGGGCATTCAGTGCCGTGCAGCACTCACTCAGGCAGCATCCGTCATCGACTCCGCTTCAGCTTAAAAAGGCCATGGTTCTGAATGAGAAGTCGAGGCCCCATGAGGCACTGAACATATTAAAAGCACTGGAAAGAATTGAACTGAATAATCCTGAGGTTTTTTTTACCAAAGGTGTTTCGTTAAATCTTGCCGGTATGAAAGAGGAGTCTATCAGCCAGTTTGACAGGGCAATTGCGCTGACGGATGATGGCAAGGCAGGGCTTATTTATAATATATCCGTAGTTTTTGAACAGAAAAATGACTTTGAATCTGCACTCTCCTTTCTTCTGAGGGCGTATGAGCTGGAGCCTGACAACCTTTCAATTATTTACGATATCGCCTATTGCTTTGAAAGGACAGGCAGCCCTGCCACTGCCGCAGAGTACTATAACAAGTACCTTGATATGGATCCCTTCTCCGAAAATGTATGGTATAACCTTGGGGTGCTTTATAATGGCATTGATGAATATGACAAGGCCATTGAAGCTTATGATTTTGCAATTGCACTGGATGATGAATTTGCCTCGGCCTGGTTCAACAAGGCCAACACGCTTGCAAACAGCGGAAGGCACAGGGCAGCAATCGAAGTATACCTCAGACTCCTTCACATTGAGAACGACAACGAACAGGTCACCTGTTATATAGGGGAGTGTTATGAAAAACTTGAACAGTGGGATAATGCCCTGGATTATTATCATAAAACGATCGGGATCAACAATGGTTACCCGGATGCATGGTTCGGGATAGGCATGGTGATGTTTGCTACCGGGGATTTCGATGCAAGCCTGACCGGAATCAAAAAAGCCATAGAGCTATTTCCTGACAACTCCGAATACTGGTTTGCTTCTGGTAATGTGCATTTAAAGATGGGAAACAGGAAAGATGCAGTTGCCGCTTACCGGAAGGCTGTTGAAATTGACTCCGGCGATCTTGAATCATGGCTTCATCTATCGGAGGTTTTCAGGGAGATGAATGATTATGACGGTGCTGTTGAAATACTCAGGGAGGCAGTCATCCTCAATCCTGATTCGCCAGATATCAGCTACAGGCTGGCCGCATTATACCTGATGTTACGAAATAACAGCCTGGCCGGGCACTTCCTCCGTATCGCCCTTTCTCTGAATTATGAAATGCATAAGGACTTTTATGAATGGTATCCTCCGGCAGTCCGGCACAAGACAGTGATCAGGGTCATGGGGGAGTCTAAAGGGAACTCCGGCGAACAATTAGATAAATAGTTTATATGAACTATAACATACCCCATATACCCAGCAGGTTGTCAAAGCCAAGAGAGTACGGTATTACCATGATGATGGATAAGGGGCTGAGTGTTTTTCAGGCTTCTGAATTTGTTAAAACATCGGGTGAGTTTACCGATTTTGTGAAGCTTGGTTTTGGCACTGCACTCATTACCAGAAACCTTGAGGAGAAGCTGGATGTTTACCGCCAGGGAGGAATAAGGCCCTATTTCGGCGGCACCTTGTTCGAAATATTTTACATGCGGGGGATGTTTGATGAATTCAGGAAGTTTGTCAGCCGTTACAGGCTCGACCTGGTCGAGGTGTCAGATGGTACGGTGACTATTGAACATGATAAAAAGCTCGAATGTATCAGGATTCTGGCAAATGACTTCCAGGTGCTTTCTGAGGTGGGATCAAAAATATCAGGAGTGGTTATCCCGGTTGAAAGCTGGGTCTCAATGATGCAGACCGAGATCATGGCGGGCTCATGGAAGGTAATTGCCGAAGCCCGTGAAAGCGGTACTGTTGGTATATACAATGCCGATGGCTCTGCTAATACCGGACTTATAAATGATATAACCGGCAATATTGATCCGGCAAATGTAATCTGGGAAGCTCCGGTTAAGAATCAGCAGGTATATTTTATTAAGATGCTGGGCGCCAATGTTAACCTTGGTAATATTGCTCCAGACGAGGTATTTGCCATGGAGGCCCTGAGGCTTGGCCTCAGGGGCGATACCCTCACTGACTTCACAGGAGGAACTCCCGGAAGGTAAAATCAGTCGTTCATGATAAACAGCTTAAAGGAATACCTCATTCTGACCATGAAAGGTTTTGCGATGGGGGCTGCAAATGTTATTCCGGGTGTATCGGGGGGTACCATTGCACTTATAACGGGAGTGTTTGAAAGGCTTATTCATTCTGTCAGGTCAATAGATCATATTGCAATCGGACTTCTGCTGAAGGGTAAATTCATATCGTTTGCAGACAGGATAAACTTCTGGTTTCTTGTTGCAGTCTTTTCAGGCGCAGTACTCAGCGTTTTTACCCTGGCAAGGATTCTGGGCTATCTGTTTGCCAACTTCCCTGTTTACGTCTGGTCCTATTTTTTCGGATTGATCCTGGCATCTGTATATTTTGTGGGCAAAAGAACTGAAAAGTGGACGGTTTCCGTATTCGTGCTTTTTGTGGCGGGGACTTCAACGGCTGTCTGGATATCAGGTATGAGTCCGGCTGAAGGAAGTGAGAATATCTTCTATCTCATCTTATGCGGTATGGTAGCTGTGTGTTCCATGATCCTGCCCGGCTTGTCAGGTTCATTTATCCTGATACTTATGGGGAATTATGAACTTGTTGCTATAGAGGCTGTTAATGAACTAAGAGCAGATATCCTGCTGCCTGTACTGGCGGGAATTGTGACAGGACTTCTTGCATTTTCGCATTTCCTGTCCTGGATTTTCGGGAAATTCAGGGATCAGACCCTCGGGGCGCTTACGGGCTTTATTGCCGGATCACTCTTTATTTTATGGCCATGGAAAAATCCCATATACAGGACCGATGATATGGGGAACCTTGTGACGCGGACTGACGGGACTCCTGTGATTGAAAACTATAGCAGGTATATTCCGGAATCTGTCTCTGCAGAAGTATTGACTTCATTGTTATTGATCTTAGCAGGCCTTCTGACAATATGGATCATTGAAAGGATCGCTGAGAAAAGACTGTAGAGGGTGATTTGCAGGAAATATATAAAACCTTAGTGTTATGTTATTAAGTTTGTTAGGGTTTATTATATTGATTTTTAGTTTAAATATTGCTGTCACTTCCGGGAATAGTATCGGGGTGGATTGCCGGCCTCTGTCTGATGAGTACTATGCCGGGCATAATGAGCATGCAGGAGCTGATGATGCAGATATTCTTGATTATTACATAAGGCACGGCCTGGAAAACAATCTTGCCCTGCAGCAAAAAAGGGAGAACTATAAATTGAGCCTCGAGCTTCTGAATGAAGCAAGGGGACTTTTCTATCCTGCGCTGAGCTTCAATATGCGGTATACCCTGGCCAGGGGTGGACGGGTTATAGAGCTCCCGGTTGGAGACCTCCTGAATCCGGTTTATTCAACATTGAATATGCTTACCGGTACAGCGGATTTTCCGGACATCGATAACGAATATTTCTATTTTTACAGACCAAGAGAACAGGAGACCAAATTCAGGGTCGTTCAGCCGCTGGTTAATCCTGAAATATGGTATAACCGAAGGATCAGGGAGCATGAAACGGAAATCGGGCATATTGATGTCGAAATATACAGAAGAGCTCTTGTTGCCGAGATCAAAAAAGCCTATTTCAATTACCTGAAATCGGGCAAAGTTGAGAGGATAATTGAAGAAACCATTGAACTTCTTAATGAGAACCTGCGCGTTACCGGTCTGCTCGCTGCAAACGACATGGTGACTGATGATTACTTATACAGATCGCAGGCAGAGATATCTGCAGCCCTGCAGCAACGTGCCGATGCAGCAGGTAAGCGGAAAACTGCTGCTGCATGGTTCAATTTCCTTTTAAATCGTTCTGCTGACACCCCTATAGAGATGAGTGCGCTATATTACAGGGACTTAGTTATAAAACCTCAGGCAGAAAGGATGTCAGGTGCAGAAGACCGTGAGGAACTTGCACGAACGGGGCGGATGATAGATCTGGCCTCTGATTATGAAAGGCTTGTGCAATCGAACAGGTATCCGAGATTAACAGCTGTCGTCGAGTATGGCCTGCTGGGTACTACCTATTCATTTGGCAGGGATGATGATTTCATGCTGGCATCAATTGTTCTCAGCTGGCCTCTTTTTGAAGGATTCCAGAACCGTGCTTCAATCCAGCAGGCAAAGATACGGAGTAATATAGCCGGGTTGATCCACAGGGAGACAGAAGAGAAGCTAAACCTCCAGGTTATAAACGCATGGTATGATCTCGAGGCATCGGCGAAGGCTGTTGATGCTGCCGAAGCACGACTGAAATCTGCCACTTCAGCATTCCGGATAACTGAAAAAAGATATGCAGCCGGCGAGGCGCAGCTGATTGAGTATATTGATGCACGCACAGGTATGACAAATGCAGAAATAAACCTGGCTATCTGCAGGTACGAATTCTTCTCCGGTTACGCTGAATATGAAAGGGTCGCTGCCCTGTATGTTTTTGAATGAGGTCCTTACAAAGTTATGCCTTCCATTGATTTTTCCAGTTCTCTTGCGCTTTCAAGGAATTCACTGACGGTCATCTCTTTAAAATAGAGCATTCCATGTGTTGACCTGATGCGCGGACTCGGGCTCTGGTAAAACCAGTTCTTGCCCAGCAGCAGCTGTATTGTCTTCAGCTGGTCAACCCAGGTGTTTTTTGTCAGTTCACTGAACTTGCCATCGTGCTGATAGCTTGGAAATGATGCGTCAACCTGGCTGAGATAGCAGTTGGTGAATGAATCTTCCAGAACCGCCATTGCATTCAGCGATACAGGAACAATTACATTAGCCTCTGCCGGGTGGAATTTGTACCAGACATTCCTGTATCCCCATATTCTCAGGGCAGACAGGTCAGTTTCCTTTTCCCACAATCTTACGGCATCAGCAATCGCCTGGAGTACTTTATAGTGGGTGTCGGGGCCGCTTCCCTCGGGATCAAATGCCAGGCTGATAACCGAGGGATTGATCTTTTTGAGCTTTTCAAGAATCGGTTTAACATCCCTGTCTCTTTCTGGCTGGGCGGTAAACACATCTCCTGTATAGAAACCAAGCCTGAGATGATGAACATTTTTAACCTGTACTCCGAAATGGGCCCAAACCAGTTCTTCTTCAAACTCCCTGATCATGCCCTTAAGCGTCTGTATGTCAGGGTGATTCTTTTCTCCATCATAACTTCTGCGGAGGATTGAGAGGATGTCATCTATGCAATTACGCAACTCCTCTCTGTCCTTTAGCTTGTATATTACAACAAGCGACCTTACAATCCTGTGAGCCAGTCCCCTTCTCCTTTCAAATGGTTCACCCGAAGCTACCTTGTTCAGGAAGTGATATACATCCTTGTCCCATTTCAGGCCATACCCCATCTCGAAAAAGTCAGGATACTCAATCATCTGGATAAGGCCTTCGTTAAGGAATTGTTTGGTGTCTTCGAGGGCATCGCGAAGGAAACTGTTTGTAACAGCGGTAAATCCTGAGGTTAGTACTGAGAAATATGCTGTATTGTTTTCGTTTCTGAGAAGCCTGTGTATGTGGGGCAATATGCCGAGCATTATGTCATCATGGTGAGGTCCGGTATGATAATAAACCTGGTTGTTCTCGTTATCCATGCCTCTGCTTATCTTGTCGTTTATAGATCCGATAACGGTTTTGACAGTATTGTTGTTAAGGCCGGGGATCTGGCTGCAATACTTGTCTTTTTTAAGATCATCAACCGTTAAATGATGGCCGTAGCGTCCAAGCTTTTTGCACAGATCTATTACAGCTCTTTCGGTTTTCTCATGGGTCCAGCCGCCTGTCCTGTAAAAGAGCTCAACCTTATCTTCCAGCATAGAAGCTGCGCCAGTGGTAAGGTAGAAGCGGGAATTCCTGAGATCGTGAAGGGCTGTCGAGGGGTATATATTCGATTTATCCTTTTCAAGAGCATCCTTAACCACCGGGGCCTTGGCCTCTCCGGCAGCAAAGATGATTGCTACGGCATCGGGATTTTGCGTAATGGTTCGGAGTCCGACAGTTATTACCAGCCTGTTCCTTGACACCTCGATACCACCAAGGTCACCGGCGGCAACTGCCTGGGTCTCAAAATTAGTAGCTGTAAGCCTTGTGGTTGAATGGTGGTCGGAACCACGTGTGTTGAATGCTATATGTCCGTCCGGACCAATCCCTCCCAGGAAAAAGCCAATACCTCCTTTATCCTTTATAGCCTTTTCGTACCTGGTACACCAGTCATCAATAGCAAACACAGCCTTTTGCTGCATGGCTTCAAAGGCGGTCCTGGCCTCCTTGTATCTCAATGAAAGGTCCACAATATTATCGGGAAAGATCTCAGTGAAATGCTTGCCTCCGGGAAGCGGGATAGTGTCTGAGTTTATCAGGAGCGCCCTATCAGGGTTCAGTCCAAATCCCTTGATATAGTATTCATTAACATAATGGTAGAAGCTATTGTGCTGAGTTGATCTTATTGGATAGAACTCATCTATCTGTACAAAATGCAGTTTATCGAACCCAGGTTTTTTCTTTGCGGTAAGACCGTGCGATTTCCTTAGCTCTTTTATCTGGCTCTCCTCCCAGTTATCAATAATCCTTTTTGTCCACTTTATGAAATACTCCGGTGTTTTACCAGTGGGGAGGCTTATAACACCCTCCGGGTTTTCAGATATCCATTCGATGAAGCGCAGAGCCGTGAACAAACCAAGTTTAGGGAAATTATCAACAGTAATGTAAGGAATCTTTGTGGTGATATTCCTGATTCCGGCCTGCTTGGAAAATGTCTGTTCGACTGATGAGAGCTCATATTTTTGCATAACAGTACAAATTAAAACGTTAGAGAAGTTTTATGCGGATGAAATTACACATTTTTAGTCAGAATTATAAAAATTACAGGCACTTAATAAAATATTTTTTTAATAAGTCTTATTTCAGGGTAGTCGATAAGTCTGCGGGAATAATTAATTTTATATATTTAATAGCCGGATGTTTTGAATTAACTCTCACCCTTGTTGTGATTATGAAAATTAAACCATTGAAGATTAGTTTATTCGCGGTTGCCATGCTTTGTGCATGTGTCCCTAAGGACGACCATGATGCTGAAGAACTTACTGCAAATGTTACGATTTCTGTAGCCAGGGAGGTATTATATAACAAAAGAGTTAATTCCAGCGGTCGGCTGACTCCAATCTCCGAGGTGAAGTTAAGCTTTAAAACAGGAGGTATAATAAATTTAATTTCAGTAAGAGAAGGGCAGGTTGTAAATAGGGGTGATATTATGGCCTCATTGAATATGTCGGAGATAAGCTCTCATATGAGGCAGGCTGAGCTTGGCTATGAAAAAGCTCTACGCGATTTTGAGAGAGTGAAGAATCTGTATGAAGAAAATGCAGCAACCCTTGAAAATTATCAGAATGCCCGGACAGCTCTTGAAATTGCCGAGTCTGCAAAAGTTATTGCACAGTTCAATCTTGAACACTCGATAATAAAAGCTCCTTCAGACGGTAAGATCATGAAAGTTATGGCCGAAGAGGATGAGATCATTGCGCCGGGACATCCGGTTCTTCTTTTTGCATCATCGCAAGACCAATGGCTTTTAAGAGTTCCGGTAACTGACAGGGATATAGTGGATATTGACGAAGGTGATAATGCAGAGGTCACTTTTGATGCTTACCCGGGCGATATATTTCATGCACATATTTATGAAATTGCCGGGATGGCGAATCCTCATACCGGTACTTTCGAAGTAAGCCTGGCCGTCTCATCCGATGATAAAAGGCTGCTGACCGGCTTTATTGGCAAAGCCTCTTTAATTACCTCCCGTACATATGAATACACAGAAATTCCTGCGGAAGCCCTTCTTGAGGCCAGCGGCAGGGAAGGTACTGTATTCAGGTTTACACGCAATACTGCTGTAAGGGAAAGAGTCACGATAGAAGTTATAGCCGGGAATAAACTGCTTGTTAACGGCGGTGTTAGTCCGGGTGACACAATAATCAGGGAAGGAGCCGCCTTTGTATCCGACGGACAGCGGGTAGTCATATACGAATAAGAGGGAATTGCATAAATTTAATCAATTGTTAAGGTAAATGCGAATAACGCGTTTTTTCATAGATAATTATCAGCTTACAATTATCATTTTTGTCCTGATGCTGGCAGGTGGTGCCTATTCTTTTTTTACGATGCCGCGGATGGAAAATCCGGCAGTTTACATCTCCGGGGGTATGGCGGTCTTTATATACCCGGGTGCCGGCCCGGCCGACCTGGAAAACCTCATTGCTTTGCCGGTAGAAGAAGCTTTGAACGAATTAGATGATATCAGGAAGATAAATACTACTCTCCGGGACGGATTGGCCACAATAAGTGTTGAGTTTGAGCACGGCACAGATGCCCGTGAGAAGTACAATGAAATGGTTTCTGCCATAAATGCGATTGAGGGTGAGCTCCCCGATGATCTCCACCATTTTGAAGTGCTGGAATATACCAGCACGGATGTTGCAATAATGCAGCTTGCACTTATTTCTGAAACCGCTGAATTTTCTGAACTTGACAGGCTGGCTGTGGGACTGAAACGGCGAATTGAAACTATTCCGGGGATTAAGAGGGTCGAAATACATGCTGTTCCGTCGCTGCAGCTGAGAGTGTCAATTCATACTGAAAAGATGGCTGCAATGAATATTTCGATAGGCCAGGTTGTCGGTGCCATTCAGAGTAATAATGCCAATATTCCCGGGGGTACGGTTTCCCTGGGAGATCGTTCATTCGGGGTGAGAACTAGTGGTTCATACAGCGATCCGGAAGAGTTGAAACGTACGGTGGTTGGCTCTTATATGGGACAGCTCGTTTATCTTGAAAATATCGCAGATGTCGATTTCGAATATGAAGACAACAACTATCTTGCACGATACAAGGGGAGCAGGGCAATATTTCTTTCGGTACAGCAGAAGGAGAATATCAATATTTTCAGGATAACCGACGAGATAGACAGGCAGATTCTTGAATACGGCAGCAGGCTGGGACATAATGCCCAACTGATGAAGGTATTTGATCAGTCTGATACTGTAGAGAGGAGAATAAACGGATTTCTCATAAATTTATACCAGGGGATTTTACTGGTAGGCGTGCTGGTGTTTTTTGCCATAGGGATCAAGTCATCCCTCATAGTCATTCTTGCAATACCACTCTCGATAGTAATCGGGCTTGGAATAGTCGATCTGGCAGGTTTTACTCTCGAGCAGGTTTCCATTGCGGCCCTGGTTGTTGCACTAGGATTACTTGTTGATAATTCAATAGTTATGGTCGAGAACCTGAACCGTTACCTTAAGAACGGGTATGGAGCCAGGGATGCCGCTATTGCTGCCGTGGCTGAGATCGGGTGGCCGGTAGCCTCTGCTACCCTTACAACCATTCTGGCATTTATTCCGCTGATTATGCTTTCCGACAAGGCCGGTGATTTTATCAGGAGCCTGCCTGTAACTATTATAGCAACGCTTAGTGTCTCGCTGTTTATAACTCTTACTCTTTCACCGTTTCTGGCCAGCAGGATCTTCAAATCAGGTATATCCGGACAGAAGCAGACCTCATGGAGGCTATTTGAGCGGCTTATCAACCGTGTTGTCAGGGGACCATACCGGAAAACACTCCAATTTGTGCTGAAATGGGAGATCATGACCCTGCTTGTGGTTTTGTTAATACTCGGAGCTTCGGCATGGGCCTTCAGGTATGTTGGCATCAGTTTCTTTCCAAAAGCTGAAACCCCGCAGTTTATGATACGGGTTGAAATGCCGGAGGGAAGCAGCCTGGAGCGGACTGACCGGGCTGTGAAATGGGTTGAAGCCATACTTGATACAATGCCAGATATAAAACTGTATGCAAGCAATATAGGAAAAGGTAATCCACGAATCTACTACAACCATTTCCCACGGCAGCACGCAAGGAACTTTGCAGAGATCTACGCAGAGTTATACGAATATGATCCCAGGGAGTTTCCCCGGATGGTTGACTGGCTTAGAGATGTATTCGGGAGATATCCCGGAGCTGAAATAACCCTGCATGAATTTGAGCAGGGAGTGCCCATGCAGGCACCTGTTGTTATTTATATTACCGGGGAGCGGGTAGATGTGTTACGGAGTATTTCGAGGGAAGTGGAAAAGATGGTTGCATCAAAGAGAGGCGCGGTCAATGTGGAGAATCAACTTGATAAATCGCAGACGGACCTGAGGTTTATAATAAACAGGGAGAAAGCCGGGATTTTGGGAGTTCCGGTACACGACATTGACAGGGCAATCAGGATGGCAGTCAACGGTATTGAAGTGTCCAGGTTCAGGGACAAGGACGGAAAAGAGTATGAAATTGTTATGAGGCTGCCTGAGGGTGAAATGGTGCAAGTCGGCGATATCGAAAAGGTATTTGTCACCTCTCTAAATGGTAACCAGATACCGGTCCGGCAGCTTGCAGCGGTCGAGTTTTTAACTGAACCCAGCCTGATTTCAAGGTTCAACATGCTCAGGAATGCAACGGTAATTGCCGATGTACGTTCCGGCTACAACCTTGACGATATAATGGTGCCATTGCTGGATGAACTCGATAATTATTCTTTTCCGGAAGGATACGGTTACTATATAGCCGGAGAGCTGGAGAGCAGGGATGAAACTTTTGGTGGTATGGGCAGAGCTGTTCTGATTACAGTAATTTCAATTTTCGGTGTCCTTGTTTTCCAGTTCAGGTCATTTTATCAGCCCCTTATAATATTTTCGGCAATCCCGCTTGCAGTCATAGGGTCGGTCTGGATGCTCCTGCTTACAGGGTATACCTTCAGCTTTACCGCATTTATCGGGTTGATAAGCCTGATAGGCATCGTCATTAACAATTCAATTTTACTTGTTGATTTCACCAACAGGCTGAGGGAGGAGGGACTTGATATGGATACGGCTCTTATTGAAGCCGGAAAAACCAGGTTCCTGCCAATTATTCTGACATCTGTGACCACTGTCGGAGGCCTGTTGCCACTTACACTGATAGGAGGAACGTTATGGGCACCTATGGGGTGGACAATAATAGGTGGGCTGCTGGCTTCAACATTTCTGACGCTCCTGGTGGTTCCTGTGCTTTACAAATTATTCAGCCGGGATATTACTGAGATTGCCGGAAACATAAAAATCCCTGATCTGATTACCTGAATCATTCAGTTGAACTAACTTGTTTTATTTACGGCAATTTTCCGGGTATTTACAATGTTTTTTAGTAAATATTTGCAATCACAATTGTAATACTAGTATATTATATAGCACATAATGCCAGTGAATTAAAGTAATTATTTGAAAAATTGGTTCAATAAAAAACTAATAAACGATTACAAAAGTAAATAATAGAGCATTAATTCAATCACAAATAATTAAATACCAGCATATTAAAGTTTATATATAAAGTAATAAATTAAGTTATTTATATGAATGCCAAAAATAACTATTAATCAGCATATTACTAAACACCAACAAAAACACAACTAACTTATAGCATTGTTATATAGCATATTGAAGTATTATGACTTTAATATGGAACACTTAATATTAAATTACAAGTGTGAAGTTGTAAAGGTTATGAATGTAACTTTAATTATAATTACATTTGTATAAAAGTATACTGGAGTTCATCTAAATCTGTATGACATGAAGGACAGGTTATTAAAGTTCATGAACAGTGAGCAGCTTTCCTCTGCCAGGTTTGCTGAGGTCATTGGCGTCCAGCCCTCAAGTATATCACATATATTGAGTGGGAGGAACAAGCCTGGTTTTGATTTCATCCAGAAAATATTGAGTAATTACCCTTCTCTTAATGCTGAATGGCTTATTCTTGGGAGAGGACAGATGCATAAACAGTCCCTTGTTCAAGGTGAACTGTTCTCGGATATTAACCAGGAAACCACTAAAGCTGATAATGAAGATAAGTTAAAGGATATTGACAATGAGCTGCTTGAAGATAATAAAGCAAAAAATAATTACATCGAAGTTACAGATGTAACCTCATCTCAAGAAACCACAGATTACAAAAGTGAATTAGGTTCAGAAACGAACTTTACCGGTGCGAATGGAAAGAAACGAATAGAGAAGATCGTGGTACTCTACAGTGATAATACATTCAATTCATATTCACCTGAACAATCAAAATAATTATCTTTGGTGCAAAAATGCTATACCGGCTCCTTTTAAGACCTTTTCTCTTTCTATTCTACCCTGAGACGGTGCACAGCATTGCTGTGGGCCTGCTTAAGCTAGCTTTGATGCTTCCGGGTATTACGCCCCTGTTCCGGAAATTGTATTTTATCCAACGAAAGAGCCTTGAGCGTACAGTTTTCGGGATAAGGTTCAGAAATCCTGTAGGAATTGCTGCCGGTTTTGACAAAAACGCGCAATACTGTAACGAACTTGCTATGCTCGGTTTTTCATTTGTCGAGATAGGAACGGTTACCCCGCTTGCCCAGCCTGGAAATCCCAGGCCCCGTTCATTCAGGCTTCCTGAGGATCAGGCCCTCATTAACCGGATGGGGATTAATAACGAAGGAGCTGTAAGGATTGCGGAAAATTTACGCAAAACTTGTCCGGATGTAGTTATTGGAGGAAACATCGGGAAAAATACAAGTACTCCAAATGACAAGGCAATAGATGATTACATTGAGTGTTTTAAAGTATTGTATGAAGTTGTTGACTACTTTGTCGTTAATGTTAGTTGTCCCAATATAGGCGACATAAGAAAACTTCAGGATGCGGATACTCTCTTTCATATTCTAAGCTCTCTCAAGGAGATCTCAAAAAAAATGGATGTCATTAAGCCGATACTGCTCAAGATTTCGCCAGATCTGAATGATTCACAGCTTGATGAACTCGTTGATATTGCATTCAGGACCGGTATTGACGGATTCGTTGCTACCAATACAACAATAAGGCGGGATAACCTGCATACCGACCATGAAACTGTTGCAGCTATGGGACAGGGTGGTTTGAGCGGGAAGCCATTGCGGGACAGGTCAACTGAGATTATCAGGTATATTGTTAGAAAATCTGAAGCCAGGATACCGGTTATCGGTGTCGGTGGGATAATGGATGAGAAAGATGCGCTCGAAAAGCTTGATGCCGGTGCAAGCCTTATTCAGGTTTATACAGGTTTTATTTACGGAGGACCGGGTATTGCTAAAAGAATAAATAGAGCAATAGCCTCATGCGCAGATTAATAACACCAGGAAACAAACAGTTTTTGATAAATCAAAATAACTTTTTTAATTTGTGATACATAAAAAACATAGAAAATGAAGATACTGGAAGGAAAAAATGCCCTGGTTACAGGAGCAAGCCGTGGTATTGGCCGGGCAATCGCCATTAATCTTGCATCACACGGCGCTGGTATTGCATTTACCGATCTGGCATATGATGAACAGGCAAAATCACTTGAGGATGAACTGAGGGCCCTGGGGGTTAAAGCACAGGGATATGCCTCAAATGCAGCTGTTTATGATGAGACCGAAAAAACTGTTGAAGAGATTGCCAAAGAGTTTGGCACCATTGATATTCTGGTTAACAATGCCGGTATCACGCGCGACACGTTGCTTATGCGAATGACTGAAGAGCAGTGGGATACAGTAATAACAGTCAATCTTAAATCGGTTTTTAACTATACAAAGGCAGTGCAGAAATATATGCTGAAGCAACGTTCCGGGTCAATAATCAATATGAGCTCAGTCGTTGGTGTAAGTGGTAATGCCGGCCAGGCAAATTATTCAGCCTCAAAGGCGGGGATAATTGGTTTCACGAAATCTGTTGCCAGGGAGATGGGGTCAAGAAATGTAAGGTGCAATGCAATTGCACCGGGTTTTATAATGACCGATATGACCGCCAAACTTCCCGATGATGTAAGGGAGCAGTGGATAGCAGGTATTCCCCTCAAAAGGGGAGGAACTCCGGAAGATGTAGCCAATGTCACACTGTTTCTTGCCTCTGATCTCTCTTCATATGTGAGCGGACAGGTTATAAGCGTTTGCGGGGGAATGAAGACCTGAGCGATAAGAGCCAGCCCGTAATGACCGTTACGGATGCACCTATAAGCGTATACCAGGTCCATGCCACAGAGGTAGACAGAATAATATATACCATGATAGCTATGCCCGCAATAAAAGCGGGTATGGCATCATTTATGCCAGTCCTTTTAAATAGTACCCCCAGGAAAAATGTTCCCAGCAGCCCGCCGTAGGTAAAAGAAGCAATGGAGAGTGCAAGCTCAACGACAATTTCTGAGCTCTGCATGAAAAATATTGCCGATCCTACAAGCAGAATGCACCAGATGAGCGTTATTACCCTTGAAATGGCCATCTCGTTGGTTTTGCCCAGTTTTTTGTAATACGGAACAACATAGTCAAACATCGTGGCAGATCCAAGAGCTGTAATTGAGCTGGACAGTGTTGACATGGCAGCAGCAAAGAGCGCAGCAATAATCAGTCCGCTCAGTCCGGCAGGCATCTCTTCTATGATGAACATGGGAAAAACTTCATCAGAAACAATCTCAGCTCCACCGTAAAAGACAAACAGAAGGCTTCCAAGAAAAAGAAAGAGTGCAAACTGCAGAATGATTATACCTCCTGTCCAGACCAGCGCTTTGCGGCTTGCAGGCAATGATCCGGCAGCAAGCAGGCGCTGCACGATCAGCTGATCTATGCCATGCGAGGCCATTGAGAGGAATGCTCCACCCAGAATGCTTCCTATAAATGTATAGGGAGTTGAAAAGAAGCCCCTGATTCCCCCTTCAAAAGAGAAGTTGAAAACTTCAAATTTTCCTGCTTCTGCGGCCATGGCGATCCCCTCCTTAAGTCCACCGGTATCACCTCCGACAATAATAATGGCTGCAGTTGCTCCGGCGAAATAGATAAACAGCTGCACCACATCCATCCATACAACCGCCCTGAGTCCCCCGACATATGTATAGCTTAGTGAGACAATTGCGATTAGCAGAATAGATCCAATGTAGATCCATTCATCCGTTACATTGGCTGCAAGAAATGTCCCCTGGAGTATCAGCGCCAGCGGTATGGCTGTTGCGAACAACCTGACACCGTCGGCGGCAAGCCGGGTTAGCATAAAAACACCGGATGCGAGGTTTTTCATTGGCGTCCCGAAGCGGTTGGCCAGGAAAGTATATGCAGTGCCCAGTTCACCTTTGAAATAGGATGGCAGGATTATCCATGCAACGATCACCCTTCCTATGAAGTATCCAATTGTAAGTTGCAGGAAGTTCATGTTTGTTAGGTATGCCAGTCCGGGAATACTTATGAAAGTAAGGGTGCTGGTTTCGGTTGCTACAATGGCGAAGCAGACAGCCCACCAGGGAATCTTCCTGCCACCCAGGAAATAGTCCCCGGAAGAGACCTGCTTTCCGGCAATTCTGATACCAAACCATGTAATACCTGCAATATATGCAATGAGTATGATGGTGTCCAGCCACGTAAAATGCATAGGATTATGATTTTTTATTGATCATTGTCAGTAATTCTGCCTGCAATTATGGTTTTTTTGATTTCAAGAGAAGGAGTTACCAGCAGAATGTCAGCATCCTTACCCGGTTCCAGGGATCCTTTCCTGTTATCAACCCCTGCTATTCTGGCCGGGTTGATCGTTACTGTGTCGATGGCCTCATTCAGGGAGCAGCCCGTGAATTTCATGAAGTTGGAGGTTATTTCTTTGAGGCTCATGGTCGAGCCGATAAATGTACCGTCAGTGTACCTCGCCAGTCCACCTTCAGATATATACTCCTTGTTATTGTACATGTATTTTCCGTCAGGCAGCCCCGTGCTTCTTATACCGTCGGTTATACATACAAGTCCCCTTGATGTTTTGAGCCTGTATGCCATATTAATGAGGCTGGGGTGTACATGGTATGAATCTCCTATCAGTTCGGCAGTAATGCTGCTGTTTTCAAATATCGCTGCAAGCGGGCCCGGATTCCTGTGGTGAAGCGGTCTCATCGTGTTGAAAAGGTGGGTCACGTGGCTGATACCCATACCGAATCCCTTAACCGTCTCATCATATCCTGCATCAGAATGGCCGAATGAAACTTTTATTCCGCTATATATCAGGGTTTTGATAATTTCATCAATTCCTTCCAATTCCGGGGCCACGCACATGACCTTCATTGCATCGCCTGCAAGTTCAAGGATCTCATCCAGAATGGCGGGAGAGGGGGCGGTAATGCATCCGGGAAGAATACCACCTCTCTTTTCCATGCTGATAAATGGCCCTTCAATATATATGCCCAGAAGCTCAGCTCCTCCAAGATCAGAACCGGTACAATCAGCGGCTCTTTTAAGGTGCCGGTTACCTTCTCCCGGGGTGACAACCATCGTGGTGAGGAATGAGGTGGTGCCTGTTTTAGCAAGTGTCCGGGATATGGTTTCAAGGCTTTCTCTTGTTCCATCAAGGCTGTCTGAACCACCGGCGCCATGAATATGAATATCGATCATGCCCGGCATGGCAATGGATCCTCCGGCATCCAGGGAGCTGCAATCACAAGAAATCGTTCCTGCCGGATGGACAGATTGAATTAAGCCATCAGAGATCAGTATATCAATTGGCTTTCCGGCATTATTATTGTTGCAGGAAATAGCATTGCAGACCAGAAGTCGTTGCCCCATGTTTTAAAATTATGATTACTGTACCCGGAAAATCCGAAAAATAAACAATCTTTACATAATTACCGATATTGTAAAATAAGATTATGGTAGCATTTAAAGCACATCTTAATTTATGTTTACCAGGCTAGTCATTTTGCTTGCTGCGGTATCGGCATTTTCGTGCGTATCGGTTTCGAAAATTGAAATACAGGTTCTGGAGCCTGCATCTGATCCGCTTCCACCTGAAATAAACAGGGTGCTCCTGCTTAACAGAACAATCGCTGATACTGTTTTACCACCCTTACAGACAGTAAGACCCGAACCGGTTATTTCGGACCAGTTCCTGTCAGATTTACTCAACCAAACAACCACCGAGCTGATCTTTGCACTGGCCGATATACTCAATGAATCGCCTGGAACTGAATACATGGACAGTACAATGATACTTGAAACGGGCATGAGTGAAAGATATCAGATTCCATTGCCGCTTGATCCTTTGTTTGTTAGTGAATTATGTGGTCCCCTTGCTGCTGATGCATTGATATCCCTCGAATATTTAAGGGTTGTATACAGCGACTCGATCAGTGAAGAACGCTGGAACTCCATGGGTGGATGGAACCGGTATTACTGGGCTTTGATCGATGTTGACATTACTGCAGGCTGGCGTATCTATGAAGGAGGAGGGGGGGGCGTTATTGATGAGTATGTTTTTACTGATACCCTTGTATTGGATTTCACGGACTGGGATATAAATGAGGTGCTGTACAAAATGCCGGATATTGCAGAGGTTTTCATGGAGACAGCCTATCTAACGGCACTGGACTTTGCCAGAAGAATTTCCCCTCACTGGATGACTGGTGACAGGATGGTTTATTTTCGGGGGAACAGGAATATGCGCAAAGCTTACCGTCATTTCATATCCAATGAATTGGAAATTGCTGAGGCGATATACCTCGAACAACTTGACAGGATGAATAGAAATTTGGTGGCCGCTGCCATGCATAACCTGGCCCTGGTAAATGAAATGAGAGGAGATAGCAGACAGGCTCTGGTCTGGGCAAGAAGATCATACCAGGTTGCACGTAAACAGTTAACTGCAGAATATGTTGTTATTCTGGAAGAGAGGGCTGAGATAGCAGAACAGTTGGACAGGCAGCTTGGTGTTGAGTGAAAAAAACTATTTTTGTACTTTTTTAAAATATGGAGTATGCTTTTTGAACTGCTTGTGATTTTTGTTATTGCTTCGTTTATTGCAGAAGCGCTTTTTGAATACCTGAACTCAACCAGGAGGACCCCGCGGCTTCCGGATGAACTTAAAGAGATTTATGACGAGGATCGATACGCAAAGTCTATTGAATATGAGAAGGTTAAGCAGCGTTATTCTCTTCTTCGTTCTTTTGTGGGCATGACAATTATTCTGGCGATGCTTTTTTTGGGCGGTTTTGCACTGGTTGACCGGATATCGTGGACTCTGTCAGATACCCCGGTTGTAACTGCGCTTGTTTTTTTCGGAATAATCATGCTGGCATCAGATATAATAAGTTTACCATTTGACTGGTATGGCACATTTGTGATAGAGGAGAGATTCGGGTTTAACAGATCAACACCCAAATTATTTATAACCGACAGGATCAAGGGATGGCTTCTTGGTTTGCTTATCGGAGGCGGACTTCTGGCCCTGGTAACCTGGTTCTATTATCTTACCACTGAATGGTTCTGGGTATGGGCGCTCATCCTGATAACCCTGTTCATGATCTTTATGAACCTGTTTTATTCAACACTTATTGTTCCTCTTTTTAATAAACAGACGCCCCTTGAACCTGGTGAGCTTAAGGAAGAGATCTCTGCTATGAGCAATAACACCGGCTTCAGGCTTGATGATGTGTTTGTAATAGACGGTTCAAGGAGAAGTACAAAAGCCAATGCTTATTTTGCCGGACTTGGCAGAAAAAAAAGGATAGTTTTGTTTGACACACTGATCAGTGATCTAAAAGTTAAAGAGATAGTTGCGGTACTTGCACATGAGATCGGCCATTACAAAAAGAGACACATATTTGCGGGTATGGCGGTTTCTGCGGTTACCACTGCTGTAACTCTCTATATACTCTCAGTTATGCTTGCATCTCCCCGGTTATCAGTTGCCCTTGGAGCAGTTGAACCATCTTTCCACATGGGCCTGGTCGCGTTTGGAATATTGTATTCACCGGTATCAGCTGCGTTCAGTGTTGCTGGCAACTGGCTTTCGCGGCGCAATGAGTATGAAGCGGACAGGTTTGCTGCCAGGTACTCCTCGGCAAGGAATCTTGCAGACGCACTGAAAAAACTAACTGTCAAGAACCTAAGCAATCTGCGCCCCCACCCTCTGTATGTCTATGTTTATTATTCCCATCCTCCATTGCTGGAAAGACTTAAGGCTCTTGAAGAGTTTAGAGAATAAAGCTTTTCGGAAAACAACATTTTAAACTATCTTGTGTTACAATATGCAGAGTTCATTTATTAAATTTACAGCTAAAATAGTTTGCCGGATTTACTAAAACACTAATTATGAAAAAACTCATTATTACAGGTCTGCTGACCTTTATACTAATGGCAGGTGCAGAAGCACAATTTCGCATGGGACTCAGGGGCGGCATAAATACAGCCTACTTTAATGCAACAGAGTTAGTTACTGATGATTATTCATTTACAACTCTTAACGATGCCAGTGTTGGTTTTCACGGCGGAATTATGATGCAGCTCAATTTTTTTGGGATGTTCATTCAGCCCGAAATACTGTTCTCGAGTATTGGCAGTGAGGTAAGGGTAACCGAGCTTGGCCAGAACACCGCCGGAATTATTAAGGAACAGACCTACAATAAACTAGACATACCAGTTCTTGTAGGCCGCCGGTTCGGGCCGGCCAGGGTAGGGATTGGGCCTGTTGGGACCATAATGCTCAGTACTGCATCAGAGCTGAATGAATTCGGACTGGAGGAGAACTTCAATTCAGCTACCTTCGGATACCAGGCCGGAGTTGGTGTTGATCTTTTTGACAGGCTGGCCCTGGATCTCAAATACGAGGGGAACCTGAGCAAGCTCGGTAGCGGCGTTACTGTCGGGGGACAGGAAAGGGAATTTGATTCGCGGGCCCGCCAGTTCATTGTCAGTGTGGGCATATTCTTTTAATCATTAAAAAAACCGGATAGCTCAGCTACCGGTTTTGCCTGCATGTTTAAAGTAAGCATTTATTTTACAAATTCTTGCTAAAGCCCTTTTTGAAACTGGTGAGAAAATCGTAAATCATCCCAGATTTTGAAAGGGAGCGGAAAAATGCGTATGTAAAAAGCCTGTTGCGGACATAAAAACCAAAATCCCTGAGTGAATTCGTAAAACCCGCAAAAAGTCTGACACTGCTGTTTTTCATTCTCTCCTCACACAACAGGATTTCATATCTGAGCCTGTTCCTGGCCAACCTTATGTCCTGTAAAGATGTATATCTGGCCTCTTTATTCTTTTTCTTTTTCGGCATCTGTATCGGGTTCTTCATTGTACATTATTTTGGACAGGGTTTTGATAACAGGTCCTGTCACAAAAAAATTCCTGCTGATTACAAAAACGAGTCCGATTACCAGGTAGAAACCTGCTGTAATGAGGAACCCGGCAATCATATCGCCTGTTTTCTGTCCGTACCAGTATGCAAATGCCAGTGATATGAAAAGTAGGCAAAATGCAACTATCAGTACAACAATTACCGAGCTGAGGAAATGAGCCCCTGCCAGAGACGCTTTTTCCAGCAGGGACAGTTTCCACAGTTCTATTCTTGTATTCACGTATGAACGTGCAACCGAGATAATCTCGGCAATATTTCCCTTGAAAGAATTATCTGCCATTATCCTTTTATTTAGCGGCCTTTTCTTTCACATTCTGTATTTCCTGTTTGGTCTTTTTCTCAAGATCGGCAATCTTGCCTTTTGTTTCATCAACAAAGCCGGCAACATACTTGTTCAGTTCATCTATCTTAAGTGACAGACCCTCTTTCATCTCGTCACCAACTTTTTGTGCCTGTGTCTTGATCTTTTTTCTTGTGGTTGTTCCTTTGTCAGGAGCAAACAACACTCCAATAGCCGCACCTGCGGCTGCTCCTGCAATAAATCCCAGAATTGCGCTTACTGATGATTTGCTCATAATTATTTTATTTTAAAGTTTAACAAATTTTATTTAGTTTCAGACACATCACAATACAGGTGCCTGAAAAAACCCGGTTTCGATGTAATATATGAAAAAAAAATCAAATAACCAAATATTGAGGACATTATAATCCAGGGGCATGTAACCGGGTCACTCCGTCATTTAATAAAATACCAGTAATTTTGTGCTGCAAAGGTTTATTGTATGACTGGCAGGAAATTTCAGGACAAGACCCTGTTGCTTAGTCCGGGAAAATATTACAAGCTCGAAATAATCAAAACCATCGAATTCCTCCCTGGAGGATCATGGTATGTGGGAAGGGACTGCAACGGACTCAGGCATTTAATCCCGGTCTCCATATATGGTAATTACGGGATAGAACCCGGTAGTGTAATTTCTTGCAGGCTTGACCGGATCAACTGCCAGGGCAGGTTCTTCTTTGAGCCCAGGCATCCTTATTACTCCGAGGGAGAAACTTACAGTTTTGACCTGCTTGGGCTACAGAATTGCGAAGAGGGCAGCAAAACATGTTATGCTATGGTCAGGGACATATTCGGGCAGGAGCTGAAAACACGGCCTTTCAACTATCCAGGGACAATTTCAGGTGCGGTGAAGAGCCTTACATGCAGGGTTATACGAATAAAGAAAGCTGTTCCTTATCTGGAAGTTTCCGGAATTGATATTTCCTGATACCACCCGATGGTAATTCATGTTAGGTATTCCAATTCAGATGGAACTGCTATGCTTTAGCTAAACTATTTGTTTGCTATACATACGGGGGATCCTGCAATAATTGAAATTAACACTTTTTAAGACAGCATTATTAAAATTAATTTGTGGTCTTTAAACAATTTACCACTACTCCTGTTTCTTAAATTAAATAGTTTATGATCAATTCAGTAAAATATGCGGAAATTAATATTGCTTATTTCAGTAAATCTTTTCATTTCGGCCGCTATTGCACAGGTTCCGGCAATGAATTTTGATGACCTTAAACCAAGGCTTACTACCCGAAGTGATTCTGTTTATGTGGTTAATTTCTGGGCTACCTGGTGTGTTCCCTGTGTAAAGGAACTGCCTGAATTCGAAAAGATCAATGAGGTCTATTCTGACCGTAAGGTGAAGGTCATTCTTGTCAGCCTCGACAATCCAAGGCACATGGAATCAAGATTGTTACCATTCATTAGAGAGCATAACCTTAGATCGGAGATTATTCTGCTGGATGATCCGCGGAGCAACAGGTGGATACCTATGGTCGACGAAACCTGGAGTGGCGCGATACCTGCAACTATTATATTCAACAGGGAGACCAGATCTTTCTATGAGAAGGTTTTTACATATGAGGAGCTTGAAAATATAATCGAGGCAAAGCTCAACTGAACATGAGCAATTAATTCTATACAAATTAACAGGATTATCAGGAAAAAAAGATAATAGATGCTTAGTTCCTATTTTATAAACTAAAACTGGTTGTTATGAAAAAGATCGTGTTGTTATTTACGTTTTCAATTGTGGCATTAGCCATGGTCACTGCACAGGGTTACAGTGTAGGAGACAAGGCTGCCGATTTCAGGCTTAAGAATGTTGACGGAAATTATGTAAGCATGAGCGACTACCCCGATGCCAAAGGCTTTGTGGTGGTTTTTACATGCAATCACTGCCCGTATGCGGTTGCCTATGAGGACAGGTTGATCGAGCTGGACAAGAAGTACAGTCCGAAAGGCTTCCCGGTTATTGCTATAAATCCGAACGATCCTGCAGCAGAGCCTCGTGATTCCTATGAGCTCATGCAGGTTAGAGCCAGGGAAAAAGGGTTTACGTTTCCATACCTTTTTGATGATGGCCAGAAGGTTTATCCGGTTTACGGTGCAACAAGAACACCGCATATTTTTCTGCTGAACAGGGAGGGTAATGATCTTGTTGTTGCATATATCGGAGCGATCGACGACAACTACAGGGATGCTAATGCCGTAGAAGAGAGGTACCTGGCAAATGCGATTGACGCTCTCCTTGAGGGTCGCAGTCCTGACCCGGACTTTACCCGTGCAATCGGTTGCACTATAAAGGTTGCAAACTGATAAACAGATAAATGTGCTATAAACAACCGCTGCGGGAATACTACCGTTAGCGGTTTTGTTTTGTCATGTATTATCCCTGGTTTATTTAAGTCTATTGTAAGTTTATCAAACAATACCTCAAAATATTAGAGTACTGTCCGGGTTTTTCTACTTTTGCATCTTAAAATAGTCCGGCAAAATCATATCAGTTTAAATCGCTGAAATAGTCCGGCAGGATCATATCAGTTTAAATCGCTGAAAAACCTGAACCGGTAAATACAAAGTTTTTATGATGCATAATAAGAAGTAAGGATAATTGTTAATAAGTTTTTTATAATTATTCTAAATTAATGTGGACTTTTTGGCTTTTGCCTCATTAACTTTGTATTATATTAGTGTATAGTCGTTGCTTATGAGAAGATTATTTACGAGGGGAATCTTTTTAAAGATAATTCTGTTTACCTGTTTTTATTTATGGGATGTAGCCATGAGTTCATCGGGCGGAAGTACTACCGACAGGGTGCTTCGTTCAGAGCAGATACAGCCTATTTCATACAGTATTAATAATCAGTTATCAGACCTTGATGACTTCAGGGATGTGGAATACAACCTTGCTTTTCTGCTCGGAAAGTTTGATATGAAAGGGGCTTCAGTTGCAGTGGCTAAGGACGGCAGACTTGTATATGCCAGGGGGATTGGCTATGCCAACACCGAATCCAATGAACTTGTTGAACCAAGGCACATGTTCAGGGTGGCCAGTATTTCGAAGCTAATAACCGCTACTGCGATAATGTATATGGCCGAATCAGGAATGCTTTCCCTAAAGGATAATGTATTCGGGCATGATGGTATCCTGAACGATTCCATCTACCTCGATTATACCGACAACCGTGTGGAGAGAATTACGGTCCTGCAACTGCTAAATCATTCTGCCGGGTGGAACAGGCGTTTCGGCGATCATATGTTCATGCCGCATACTGTTGCAAGAAGCCTCGGTACTGATCCCCCTGTTGAGGTGCCGGATATAATCCGCTTCGCCCTGGGCAAAAGGCTGCATTACACACCGGGGACCCGGACCAGCTATTCAAACCTGGGGTATGCAATCCTGGGCGAGGTTATATCCAAAGTCTCGGGAATGGGGTATGAGGAATATGTCAGGCAGGCTGTTCTTTATCCTCTTGGCATACAGGATATGCGTATTGGCGGCAATCTCGAGGAGGAGCGTTTTGAAAATGAGGTAAGGTATTATGAGCAGGATAATGCAATAAGGGTTAACTCATTTTTCAGTGTAGACTCTATTGTACCTAAATCATATGGTGGCAATGATATAAGAACACTGGGTGCAGCAGGGGGGTGGATAGCATCTCCTGCCGAACTGCTCAGGCTTGTGGTTGCAATAGACGGGAATCCTCGTGTTCCCGATATCCTTTCGGCCGAGAGTATTAAGCTGATGACAGACTCAGGGTTGTCAGGAGGTCATACGATCGGATGGACAGGAACAGACGCGAGGGGCAACTGGTGGCGTACAGGAACCTTTGCCGGGACATCTGCCCTTGTGATGCGACAGAACAACGGGCTTACCTGGGCAGTATTTTTCAATTCAAGCACTTACAGGGGGACTACACTGGCACGGGAAATAACCCGTGAGGTTCAGACAGCACTTAACAGGATAAAAGAGTGGCCGGATCACGACCTGTTCTACCATCTTGAGACCATGCCTTTCCTTTACCCTGACATTGCCGAACTCAGGTAATTGTCACAATGGGATGTTCCCGTGCTTCCGGCGCGGACCTGATTCGCTCTTGTTCTGGCATATCTCCATGGCAGTGATAAGCTTTTTCCTTGTTTCCCGCGGATAGATCACCTCGTCAATATATCCGAGTTCTGCAGCCTTGTAAGGATTAGCAAAGGCCTCCCTGTAACCGGCGACTGCCGTTGCTTTTTCTTCATCTGAGATCTTGTGCCTGAATATAATGTTTACCGCCCCCTCAGGTCCCATTACCGCAATCTCGGCGGTAGGATAAGCAAGGTTGATATCTGCTCCTATATGTTTGCTTGCCATTACACAATATGCACCACCGTATGCCTTTCTGGTTATAAGTGTTATTTTGGGCACAGTAGCCTCGGAGTATGCATAAAGCAGCTTTGCCCCGTGTTTAATTATACCTCCGAACTCCTGCGTTGTACCGGGCAGGAATCCAGGCACATCCATCAAAGTAATTATTGGTATGTTGAATGCATCGCAGAACCTTACAAACCTGGCGGCCTTTACCGATGAGTTTATATCGAGAACGCCCGCCAGGAAAGCAGGCTGGTTTGCCACTATACCAACTGTTTTACCTGCCAGTCTGGCAAACCCGGTTATCATGTTCTTTGCGTAATGAGGCATTATCTCGAAAAAATTGTTGTCATCAACTACCGAGCTGATGATCTCCATCATATCATAAGGCTTGTTTGGGTCAGGGGGCACCAGTGTCTGCAGGTTCTCGTCCTCACGGTCTGTATCATCGGTAAATGGCCTGAAAGGCGGATCTTCCATATTGTTTGAGGGGAGGAAGCCTGTCAGTTCCCGGATCATCATCATGGCATTTTCATCATTCTCTCCAATCAGGTGAGCAACTCCGCTCTTCGAGTTATGTGTCATTGCCCCTCCCAGTTCTTCCTTGGTCACCTCTTCATGAGTCACAGCCTTTATAACATCAGGCCCGGTAACGAACATATAGCTGTTCTCCCTGGTCATAATGATAAAATCGGTAAGGGCCGGAGAGTATACTGCGCCGCCGGCACATGGTCCCAGTATTGCTGATATCTGAGGTATGACCCCTGATGCACGGACGTTACGGTGAAAGATATCTGCATAACCGGCGAGGCTCTGGACCCCTTCCTGTATCCTTGCGCCACCGGAATCATTAAGACCGATCAGGGGTGCACCCATTTTCATGGCCATATCCATTATCTTCACCATCTTGTCGGCGTTTGCACGGCTCAGTGTGCCGCCGAATACTGTAAAGTCCTGGGCAAATACGCACACAAGACGGCCGTCTATTTTGCCGTACCCGGAAACAACACCATCGCCGGCGATCTTGTTTTTGTCCATTTCAAAGTCCGTGCAACGATGTTTGACCATTTTGTCGATTTCGACAAAACTGCCCTTGTCAAGAAGCAGGTCAATACGTTCCCTGGCTGTGAGCTTGCCGCAAAGATGCTGCTTGTCTATTCTTTCTTTGCCGCCGCCAATGCAGGCTTCACTGTTTCTTTTGTCCAGCTCCCTGAACTTGTCTTCAAGTTTTGACATAACTATTCAAGTATTATAAGAGGCATGTTGGCCTCGATTACATCTCCTTCTTTTACAAGTATCTCTTTGATAACCCCGGTTTTTCCCGTTTTGTATTCACTTTCCATCTTCATGGCGGCGACAACAATTACGACTTCGCCGGCCGTTACACTATCGCCTGCATTCACAGGGATCCTGACTATCTTACCCGGCATGGGGCAGGAGACGATATTTTCTTCGCTTTCTCCAAGGGCATTTAGCCTGCTTCTCATATAGCGTGTTTCGGCGTCAAGCACCTCAATACTGTATGGATGGCATAAATATCTTGCCGAATACCTGTTTTTAATCTCAGTGGCAACCACTTCAACATCATAGGATTTGCCGTCAAGAAGGATGGAGTAAATATTATTTTCCACTTTTACCAGGTTCAGATGGTACTTTTTTTCGCCAAGACTTATATGAAGGTCATTGCCATCCTTCTTAATTATTTTGACCGGTACGGTTCTGTCGCCGCTCTTCAATTCTATTGCTGACATAAAAGTTCTGGTTAATTTTTAATATCCTGTTAACGCCTTGCCATGTTCTTACTCCTGTTCTGAATTTTCCAGTTTGATACAGGCTGGGTGGGTGTCCCGTTTGTCCTGATCTTTGCCTTTTCAAGATATTCCATATAAGCCACAATCATTGCCAGGTCTTCAAATACCGGAAGGCTTTCCGGACATTCGAACAGCTCGTCGTAATGTTTTTCAATAAAATGGGTATCGTATTCACCCCTGATAAATTCAGGTATTTCCATTATCCGTTTGAGGAAATCTATAGATGTCCGGATACCCATGATGTAGTATTCATCGAGTGATCTAGACATACGGGTGATTGCTTCATCTCTTGTTTTACCCCATGTAATCAGCTTGGAGATCATCGGGTCGTAATAAATGGGTATTTCATAACCTTCATAAACATAGCCGTCAGTCCTTACCCCAAAACCCATCGGCTCAGTTATCTTCCTTATCAGTCCGGGACTCGGCATAAAGTTATTTTCGGGATCCTCGGCATATATACGGCACTCGATGGCATGGCCATCCTGGAAAATATCATCCTGGCTGTATGCAAGTTTTTCACCTGATGCAATCCTTATCTGCTCCTTGACCAGGTCGACGCCTGTCACCCGCTCGGTGATCGGATGCTCAACCTGAAGCCTTGTATTCATTTCAAGGAAATAATAATTAAGGTTTTCATCAACAAGGAACTCAATAGTGCCGGCCCCTTCATAACTGACTGAATGTGCAGCGGCAATAGCTTTTTCTCCCATCTCACGCCTCAGTTCTGGTGTCATGATGGGAGAGGGGGTCTCTTCGACAATTTTCTGGTGCCTTCGCTGTATTGAACACTCGCGTTCACACAGATGGATCACGTTCCCGTGACTATCGGCCAGAACCTGGAATTCAATATGGTGTGGCGAGGTAATGTACTTTTCTATATAAACGGAATCATCTCCAAAAGATGCCATTGATTCGGAACGGGCAGCGCCAAGGGCGCCGAGGAAATCTTTTTCCTCATATACCAGCCTCATCCCTTTGCCTCCTCCTCCGGCACTCGCCTTGATCATTAAGGGGAACCCTATCCCGGCTATCATATCAAGTGCCTCCTTATCACTACTTACCCTTCCTTTCGTTCCTGGCACAACCGGAACCCCGGCTTGTGTCATTATGCTCCGGGCTGATATTTTGTCGCCCATAAGCCTTATGCTTTCAGCCTGGGGGCCGATAAATATAATGCCCTCGTTACGGACCATTTCGGCAAAACCGGCATTTTCAGACAAAAAGCCGTAACCGGGGTGAATGGCATCGGCTCCCGCACGTTTTGCAGCTTCAATTATTTTCTCTTTTACCAGGTAGCTTTCTGCTGACGGAGATGGCCCTATATGCACTGCTTCATCAGCATATCTGACATGTAATGCCTTCCTGTCGGCATCAGAAAACACAGCAACGGTTTTTATTCCCATTTCCCTGCAGGAGCGGATAATCCGGACTGCAATCTCGCCCCTGTTGGCAATCAAAATTTTCCGTATCATGAAGTTTTATTATGTTTTAAAACATGTAAACATATAAAAAAAATAATCATCCAAAGAAAACTCTCACCTGTTTAGAAACTATTTACACCCAACCCAATGGATTTAAGGAGATATTCTAAAGATGTAATTTCGCCATTCGGGTTTTAAATACTGAATAGTATTCCTATATTTGGCGAATTCATTAATGGATTTCCCTGCTTCTATTATGGAACTGATTTATGCGCACCAGGTTGGTTTTGATCAGTTGAAGAGCACACGGTTTGATTATCTCCTTTCAGCCTCAGGATATGAAAACAGGTGCACCTACCTTATAGATAACCTTGATATAAATGCAGGGAAAAAGATTGTACTTGCTTACGACGATAACAAAGACCTGCTTTACCGGAAAAAGAACGACAAAAGGTTTGCAGATGAAGGATTTGAATTCATTGAGGAATCCAGCGGCGACACCGCCAGTCTGACCCGGCTTTTGTCAGCTATATGCAGCCGCACCGGTAACAGATGCAAAGTGAAAATACTTGTTGATTATTCGTGCATGAGCAAGTTATGGTATGCCGCCATTATAAAATATTTCATTTCCAACGAGCTGCCGGTGGATAACGTGGATCTCTACTTTTCATACACATCAGCAGTTTTTTCAGAACCCCTGAAAGCAGATCCTAAAGCATTGCTATCTGCACCGAGGGGACTAATGAAGGCAAACAGGAATACCGGGAAGCCTGTTGCTTTGATAGTGGGCCTTGGTTATGAGAAATACCTGACGAAAAGTGTAATTGAGAAGATCAGGTATGATGAGCTGTACCTCTTTTATTCTGATCCTGCTTTTGACAGCAGGTATGCCGACAGGGTCATGAAAAACAACAGGAAGCTCATCAGAATGGTTCCCCCTGAGCAGTTGTTCAAATACCCTGTGGAGGATTTCCGGCAGACAGATGCCCTGCTTACCCAGACCACCCTGGAGTTAAGGCTTAAGTACCATGTTGCAATCCTGCCGGTAGGCCCGAAACCCTTTACCCTGTCATCGCTGACCCTGGCTGCCAGATATCCCGATATAGAGGTCTGGACAATCGAATCCGGCTATTCACCGGCCAGCTATAACCGCAACCCTTCCGGGGAACCTATGGTCTGCAAACTTCTGCTCAGCAGCGATGAGGATACTCACCTTTGATGGCAGTCCGCTACCGCTTCCATGGAAACTTTTGCAGCAGCGAAACATTGCAGAAAGCGTTTTTTTCCCCGAAAGGGAGTTGAAAAAGTGAAGGATAAAAGCTGCGAAACATATGCCTGCCCGAAACAATATATTGATTTCCGCCGTAAACACCGGAAAGAATAAACCGGTATGCAGAATAATATTTCAGGCCTGACTTGCGAGCGTTGCAGTAAGGCCGCAGCACGTGAGATTGTATGTGCTGACTGTATAAGCGAATTGCTTGAAATGCACGATCACAGAATCAGCTGGAAAATGGCGCTGGATATTGAAAGGGAGGAGAAAGAGGGAGAGTCACTTTCTATTCAAATTCAATAAGATTGAATTTTTTATTAAGGATTGATTCATAGTACTGGCCGCGCTCAAGCAGGTCGTCATCGCCGCTTTCGTAGTGCCAGTTGATTATTAGTTTTTTCCCCTCCAGATTGTCTGTCAGTATCCTTAGCACGTCAAGGATGAACCGCTGGGAGCTTGAATTGAAATATTCAAGCTTAATGTCAAATACAGTTGTTTCTTCAGGTTTCAGTACGTAGTTATTCATCCAGTCAATGACAGGCTCGAAAAATTTTGCAGGATTCTCATGAATGGACCTGCCGTGTATTTTGAATTTTCCGGCAGGTGATAAGCTGATTAATGGTGTCCGGTTGGTACTTTCAATAAGAAGGGGCTCCATTGCTGTCCTGATAGATTGAAATATAAGTAAAAATAAAACAATTAATCCAACATCGCAACCCGGGAGCAAAAAATCGTGTTTACAGGTTATCAGCCTCGGACTTTTCAGTTCCGGTCAATCGTCAATATCATCGAAGTCTTCAGGATCTTCAGAAAGTGATGCATCGCTGGCATCAATTTCAACATTATCGTCGTCGTCCTGCTCTTTATCATCAGTATCAGGTACGGTATCTATCTTTACCTTCACCTTGACAAGGTAGCTTGCATTTTCAGTATCCACTGTTATTGCGTGGAAAAAATCATCACTTCCCTTTGGGACCTTTATTACATAGTCACCATACCCGTTTGGGTATTTCTTCCGGATAGCTTCCATGACCCCTTCCGGAAGGTTATCGATGCTGACTATCAAGCGCTTCTTATCCATAAATCAAATTTCCGGATCATAAACATTATTCTCGCTCACCAGAACTCCCCCCTTTAAGGCATTAATTGCTGACGGCGGCTCCATTATTAGGCAAAATAAGTAAAAAAATCATCTCAAAATTTTAATGACCTGAAAATTTTTGGTATTTTTTTTAGGGATTGCAGGTTTACTGCTGCTGAAAATAAAATGTGATCATCCCGCTTTGTACGGGAGGAGCATCAGGATCCTGGTTGAAGCGGCTTGCCAGCGAGGCTTCAACAGCAGTCTCATGTATGCAGATCTCATTGAAACCTGAAGGATTTCCGTCAATGGTAGCCCTGACTACTCGACCCTGTCTGTCGACCGAAATGTTCACATTTACAACCCCGCCATCAGGACATCTGTAAACAGGTACCGGTATCCTGATATGATTGCGTCCGGTTAGCTCATAAGTAATTGTTGTAGGACCGCTGTAAGGTTCATAATCCTCTTCTTCAAGGTTTATTATTTCAGTGACAGGCTCAAATTCAATATCAGGCTGGTCGGGTACCGGCATTTGTCCGTTAGCCGCATTGTTCAGAATTTCATCAACTCTGCTGTCAAGCTCCGACATCTGTTCAGGTGACATATCCCTGAACTGGTCGGGTACCGGTCTTTCTTCGGAAATATTTACGGCTATATTCCTGGGCGACTGCATATTACTGGCATCATCCTGCAATCTTCCCTCATTTGCCATCAGCGATTCAGTAAGTGCCCGGAATTCCTCTTCGGTAATATCAGGTGCGAATTCGATAAGAAGGCTGATCTCATTACGGTTGTCCACACTTGTCAGCTTTGCTGCCATCACAATGACCGCCAGCAGCAGGTGGAATATCACCGTACCAAGAATTCCGTTAATGTTTTCTTTTATTATCCTGAGCATCTTTTCTGAATGCCATTTGTCCCAAAATAGCAGCAAAGATAAAACGCATGGGTGAGAACTAAAATTTTACTGAAGGAGATTCGTACGTTTTGTCTTAAAAATCGGGTCCATTTTATAGCTTTACAGCGAAAAATCATTCTTATGCAATCAGAGATCATTATCACACAGATCATAATGCTCGGCATTGTTGTGATCATAGGTGCAGCAGCAGCTAAAACAGGCATTATTACCGAAAATCTTAAGGAAGGCATCGCCTCTCTCGTATTTAATATAACACTGCCGCTGTTGATACTCAGCTCGTTTACCGCGCTTGATATAACCTGGGATCTGCTGAGAAACGGGATAATGGTTATAATTCTTGCCTATTTGGCTATATTCTTTATGCTTATGACGGGCAGGTTCTCTGCCCGGCTGCAAAAGATGAGACCTGAGACCTCATCCATACATGTAATGCACACTGCCTTCGGTAACATTGTATTCCTCGGGTTTCCCCTGATGGATGCACTATTTCCGGGAGGACAGGGCCTTTTTTATGCCACCCTGTTCTACCTGGTATCAAATTCGGTGATGTGGACCGCCGGTGTCAATATTCTAAGCAATAAGCATAAACCGGATACGACAAGTACGGTAAAGAACCTGCTGAATCCTAACACTCTGGCATTTGTGATTGGAATAGCGCTTATGATGGGAAGAGTTAACCTGCCGGCTGTGATTGATGTTCCACTACGCGGACTGGGTCAGACAACACACTACCTGTCAATGCTCTACATAGGGGGAATGCTTGCACAAACCAACATTCGCGGCGTGTTTGCAATGAAGCGCGTCTATCTCCTGTCACTTAACAAGATGATTGTTTCCCCTGCCATACTTATTATATTGTTCAGCCTGCTTTTAAGAGTTTTTTCTCTGGAAATGGACACGGTGGCATTCTCTGTTGTAGTCCTGCAGGCAGGCACCCCCTGTATGGCAATAATTGTTGTTCTTGCAAGAAGGTTCAATGCCGATGATATTCATGCAACAGAGAATGTATTTGTTACAACACTTTTCAGTATCTTAACGCTTCCATTTCTTTACTGGATGGTGCAAGCAATTGCATTTTAGACTTTGACAGGACAGTTTGCAGATATTGTTATATGGATCCGGTAATAAATATATACCTTGGTTTACTACTGGCGTTCACCGCAGGAGCCACATCCCTGCCGGGTAACAATGATCTGCTGGCCACCGGGGGAATTGATCCTGTAATAACAGGAAAAGCACATGACAGCAGGAGCGACACCCTTCTAATGTTTCTTGAATGCCGGGATAGTATAGATGGCTGGGCTATTAACGAAATACGAGAGGTTGCTCCGGGCGATCTGAATGCCCACTATCCCGGAATAGTCCCGCTATTTGAAGAATACGGCCTGGCCGGGATGTATGTTGTCACGCTTGCCGATGACACCGGCAGGCTGATAATGATAGAGGTCTGCCGGATGGGAGATGCCGGAGGTGCATATGGTCTTTATTCGGTCACCAGGGATCCTGGCAGCGAATTCACAGCAGCCGGTGACGAATCGGCATTGTCGGGCAAAACCCTCCATATCTGGCGTGATATTTACTACATAAAACTTCTTTCCGAAGAGGCAGATAAGGATGAACTGATGAAAGTCGGATACCGGCTTGACAGCTCAATTGAAAGCAGCGGCGACAGGCCCCGAATAATTGAACTGATCCCCGACGAAGAATTCGTTTCAGACAGGACAGGATACTTCAGGGGCGGATACTCCCTGAGTTACTTTCAGCCCTTCGGACCAGATGACATTACCGGTTTCGGCGAGGGAGCTGTGGGGGACTTCGGATCATACAGGCTTATGATATTTGATTACAGCTCTTATGATAAGGCGGTTAAGGGATTGTCGGAGGCTTGCGGATCGCTGCTGAACAGCAAAAGGTACACTGCCGGCGATGACCAGTGTCCGGATATCATTTTTGAAGATAAGGATGGCCAAAGGATGATAATCCAGGCATACGGGAGATACCTGTTGTTATATACCGGCATGGATATAACAATACAACCTGAGCTTTTTGAGCAGATTGAGGATATTATTTACAGAGATATCTCAAATGGAAGGTAAGCGTTTTATTTATACTTTTGAAGTCTAGTATGCGAGGCAATAAAATAATATCCCCAGCTATGAATATCAGATCGGGCCTGGTACCGGGAGCTATATTTGTTTTATTTTTATTGGTTTCATATAACTCTTTTGCACAGTTAGATATATGGCCTTATCTGAAGGAATTAAGTCATGACATGAATGATGACGGCCCTGAATTTATAAGGCAGGCTGACCAGCAGAGGCAGTATGCCGAAAACCTGATATCTGTTTCAGCTGAAGCAGGAAGGAGGGAAGGTATAGAAGACGGATTCGGCGAATTGTTCAAGGCGTCTGAAATCCTGTTCGATCTGCTTGACACCCATATGGAAGTTGCCAAAGGGGGTGTTCCTTATCCGCTTCCCTCTGAAATGGGAAGAGCTTCTGAAATGGAGCGGAAGTCCGCCAGCTACATCGAAAAAGCCGGGCAGCTGAAGAAGGAGGCGGCGGATATCCGTGATGGTAATAAAGCCGTATCTGTTCTCTATATGGCCTGGGATCTGAAAATGATTGCCATACTTCACAAAGTCAGGGCACTGTATATCTACCAGGACTTTCCCATGATCTATGAATACCCCTGGAGTTATGATTATACTGTTCTTGAGGACTCCCCGAGAGAGGCAAAGGGAACAATAGAGGCTGGCCACCAGGAGGAACCCGGAAACAATGCAGAAGGCCAGGATATTGAGAATACTCCATTTGAGGAAGCATTTGATACGGGCATTCATTACATAATACAGATTGCCGCTCATACCGGGGAGATAGGCGAACGTCAGCTCAATGCAATATACCAGGGTGAAGAAAGGGTTAGTGTAATGTTTGAGGACGGGTGGTACAAGTATTTTATAGGTCCTTACGAAACTTATGAGGAGGCTGACAGCGCCATGAAAACCTCAGGACTCAGAAATGTATTCATTGCAGCTTATTACGAGGGACAAAGGATAAGCGTGGGAGAAGCAAGAAGGAGGGAGGCCGGAGGGAACTGATATGTGTTACCATTACTCCATAGCCAGAACAGCTACAGAAATAGCAGCCAGGTACGGGATTGAGCCTGCTCCTGTCCCCATCAATCCGGAGCCTGTATATTATCATGTAAACGGATTTAATCATAATCCCCTGCCGGTTGTCTATAAGGATGTTGATGGCGGTCATTTAAAGCTGGAGTTTATGAGATGGGGACTGGTACCCGGGTGGGTGAAAGGGGAGGATCAGGCAATGAAGATGAGGAGCGCCACCCTTAATGCAAGGGCAGAGACGGTTGCCGACAAGCCCAGCTTCAGGGCGGCTTTCCGCTACAGACCATGCCTGGTACCTGCGACCGGTTATTTTGAATGGATGCATCACAAGGGTAAAAAATACCCGTTTTTTATCCATTTGCCGGGCAGAGAGCTGTTTTCATTTGCCGGAGTATGGGAAGAGTGGATCAATGAGCAGTCCGGCGAAATATTGCGCTCCTATTCAATTATAACCTGTGATGCAAATCCACTTGCAGCCAGGATACACAATACCAAAAAACGGATGCCGGCAATTCTTAGTGAGAATTCTGCCGGAGTGTGGCTGGAAACAGATGAAAACAGAGATTCGCGGCTGGCACTGCTTAAACCATATGAAGATTCTGAGATGGATGCATACAGCATAAGCAGGCTTATAACCTCGAGGAACAAGGATTCTAATTCACCTGAAGTAACTGAACCATACAGGTATCCGGAGCTTAACTAAATCAAGGCTTCAACTTATTGGTACGCCAGGGTGCAAGCGGATGCTGATATGACCTTAAAGGTTTAACTGGGCGCATATAACGCCTGCCGGTATCAACATATTGGTGCGCCAGAGCGCAGGTAACGCCTGCCGGTATCAGTTTATCGGTGCACCAGGGCGCAGATAGCATCTGCCGGTATCACTGTTCAAATGATGCCTCAAGCCACGAAAATGAGGGTACAAGTCCTATATTATCGGCAAATGCGGTACCCGGCCCTGTTTTCTGAATTACGATAGTAACCTCCTTGACATCAGGCCCCGTAGTAAATTCCAGCACACTGTGTTCCCAGAGATTCCCAGAAACAGAACCATAAAGATCTTCGCCTCCGTAGCCCCTTACACCGATCCTGATCTCAGCAGCATCACCTGTCTTCAGCCACCCGGCAAGTATATAGGTTGTGTTTGGCTCCAGGCCTTCGACAACCTGCATTATCCCGTCTGTATCTGTGCCGGATAGCTTCACGCCATTGCCGTTATAGGTGTCGCGGGTATCAGGGTCGGTCATTATGGTGCCGGGGCCTGATAACGACAGGATCTGCGCGTTTTTGGCATCAGTACGTTCCCAACCGATAAGCGGATCTCCACCGGGCGGATCAATATAGCTGCTCAACTCAAAACCGGCATTATAGATCCGGTTTTTCAGGGGTGTATCGGAGAGCCTGTAGACAGGAGAGGGCGGTTTTGCAAAATCGTGCCCTGCCTTCCAGGGTGGCAGTCCGTTTTCAAATGCACCTATATCGGGAGCGGTACCGGAATATATCCCTGTAATTCCCGGGATGAAGATCCCCTCATTAATACCCGGACGTGAATCGGAAACAGCGGCTTCGAGGGGTGATCCCGTGTCAATCCCGGCCTCTGTCAGGTTTGCAGCAAGCCTGTAATCAGGATGGGGCTCGATCTCACCGGTCATCAGGTTATTGATCACGATATTGCCGTACATGCCATCAGTTTCCCAGCGCCCCCAGTTTCGCAGGGTTCCGAATGCAGTGTTATTGGCCATTATATTGAACCCGGAGGGCCTGTTGAAATTGAGGGTGCCCAGCTCTACACCCCAGACTACATTATGATGGCATACGTAATTGGTGGTGAAATTGTCTAGATAGAGTCCGAATTGTATACCCTCCGAAAGGTTGTCATGAAAGATGTTGTGCCTGATCTCGGTACCGCCGCCATCATTGCCGACAGTATAGTACATTCCAAGGTCATGTGCGATTAGCCCTACATGATAAACATGATTGTACTTAATCAGGTGGGCGAGGCCGGCGGACTGTATCCCGTCCCTCCCTGCATCATGTATTGTACTGTGGCTTAGCATATTTTTGTAGCCCGTTATCCTCACAGGGGTGCCGTAACAACCGAAATAGCTGATATTGTGAATATGGCAGTTTATCACCGAATTTCCTGTACCCCCCAGGTGAATTCCATGCTCGACTGAAAAGGCTATCTCGCTGTCGCGGATGGTATTGCCTGAACCCGATACATATATACCCGATCTCTCTCCCAGGTAATAGCTTGTTTCGCCACCCCTTGAATGGGATATATAGCGCGCCCTTACATCCCTTACCATGCAGTTGCGGGCATTTTCCATATTTATCGTTGCTGCATGTATGTCAATGCCTGTAATATGTATATGGGACTTACCGCTAAGGTCGAACGCCGTCATCAGCCTCTTTGCTGTGACCCGGTGCCTGTTCGGATCAACACCGGAAGGAGGGATGATGTACAACATCTGCTCATCTTCATTATAGAACCATTCTCCGGGCTGGTCAAGGAATGCAAAATTGTTTACAAGGTAAAACTCATCTTTGTGTTCACCGAGCCAGGATCCACGGGGCTCGGGATTGGCAGGGTTCATATGCCCCTCTGAGAAGTCGGGAACACTGAGCAGCACCTTTTTCTTTTCAGCATCATAGCCATGCACCGGCCTGGTCCAGCTCGTCCATTTGCTGCGGGCCATCACCCATATCACGGTACCCGTCCAGTCGTCAATATCTTCGAATGCCGCGGGAAAACCATCAAAGATTATCCCGTCATCTTCAGCACCTGTCATATATGCTCCTGCAGGGTCCATGATATCTGACCCTGCCGGTTTTGAAGGCCACCTGGCCTCATGCATCATCTCCCCGTCGAAAAAGAGCTGGTTGTTCTTTCCCAGCGACCATTCCATCGGTGCTTTCCAGATGTTACCACTGTGCCTGATCCATTCCGTTACCGGGGAAGCGCCCGTAACAGTCACCCGTTCGCCGGGCGCAGCCATGAATTTTACCGGGGCAGTTTCAGTCCCTGACCTCCCCGGCACAACAGTTTCATGGTATATACCTTCTCCAATGATGCACCTGTCGCCTGGTTTCATTATATCTGCTGCATACTGGATCGTTTCGAACGGCTCTTCTTTTGCGCCCGAATTGCAGTCGCAGCCTGAAGGAGAAACATAATACACCTTTCCTGCTGCCTGCATATTTTCCGTAGCGGCAATGGCAGGGCAGGAGAGGATCAGAAAAATAATCAGACAGCAAGTGCGTGAAATTATTGGCATTAACAAAGAATACTGAAAGTATTTATTCATGGTTGTGGGTTTTTGACCGGTGCTACCTGGCCCGGTCGTTGGTTTTCAAAGGCCTGATATTATCGTAATCATCAAAAACAAAAAAATTCGAATACAAAATGCTCATTATGAGTATCATCGTGCAGCCCGCAAATACGGCTAGCATAATCATAATCTGGTACTTGATCGCAGTAGCCGGTGATGCGCCCCCCAGTATCTGTCCCGTCATCATCCCCGGAAGGGAGATTAACCCCATAACCGACATTGTTGCGAGCAACGGGTTCAGCCCTTTTATGAGTGCCTCCTGAATGTAGGGGCGGATTGCCTTTTTACGGCTTCCGTTGTTCGTCAGTATGAAATAATAGAGTTCCCTTCGCTTTGAGAGACCGTCAAAATAGGCAGATAACCCCACAATATTATGATTTATTGAATTCCCGAGCACCATTCCTGAAATCGGGATGAAGTACCTTGCATCAAAAAAATATTCAAGCCTGATTACCAGTCCGATAAAAAACCCGTCAATAATTGCCATGGCTACCAGTCCGGCCAGCACCAGCGGCACAAGGAAGACCCTCCATCTGAGCTTGACCCTGTAAACAGTTGTGCCTGCACCTACCAGCACCATTGCAAAGACCCACAGGGAGTTGATCCAGGGATTGTTCATCTCGAAGATCCATTCAAGGTAAACGGCCACCAGTGCAAGCTGGATTATCATTCTTGCTGTGCTTATGAACAGGTCAGCCACAAGCCTGATACGGTAATAGAGGAATACAAGCAACGGCACAGCCAGTATCACAAATCCAAGCAGCAGGTCAAATATTCCGATGTCAGCCATATAGCTTGTTTATTTGAATTTGGTGGTACAATCTCATTTTCTGCTCATTGTCATAATGCGATTACTTTTGCGGCCGACTGCATCCACATATGATTGTGGGAAGCAGAAACGACAGTTGTATTTTCCAGGTTTCCGACCACCCGGACAAGCCTCCCGACAGATTCATCATCGAGCGACGATGTCGGCTCGTCAAGGAGAACTATATCCCTTTCAAGCGACAGGCATATCGCTATTACGATACGCTGTTTCTGTCCCCCGCTCATTTCGTCAAAATCGCGGTACAGCATGTTGGCAGGCATGCCCAGTTTCTCAATGAACCCGCCTGTCAGCAAGGCATTGTTCTCCCTTCCCATTAACTTCAGCAGCTCTTTTCCGTTGCCGACCGGGAGGTTTATGTTCTGGGGGACGTATGACATCTTCTGTCTTATCTGCCTGATATTGACCGCGTCCAGCTTTTTACCTGCAATCCTTATGGTGCCGCTGGCAGGCAGCACATATCCCTGCAGCATCATGAGCAGGGTGGACTTGCCTGTGCCGGAAGGGCCGGAGAAACATACATTATCACCCTGATCAATATTGAATGACAACTTGCTGAAAACAGGTGTGCCGTTGAAAGAAAGGGAAATATCGAGAGCCTTGATCATCACTATGAAATTTCGAACCGGTTTAAAGCCGGGATGCAGTCAAAAATAGCAAAAGAATAAATGCAAATTGGCAAAAATCTTCAGGACAGTAACCCCAATATTGTATTTATTTTCACCATCCCATATAAGCAGTCCCACAAGGGCCGGCCGGCGGGCAAGGGGAGGGGTAAAGCAGAATTTATCAGGTTATGCCGAACACTCTTTTTGTGAAGCGAAGCGAGCAAAATGGGTGTATACCTAATAATGCCACGATCAACAATACACAAATCAACCAATTTATTTTATCTTTGAGTTAAGATATCTTAATACCTTCAATGGACGACAAAGTAAATTACTGGAAGGATCTTTCGGATTATGATCTTGAAACAGCAGAAGCAATGTTGAAAAGTAAAAGATTTTTATATGTGGGATTCATGTGTCATCAGACCATTGAGAAGATTTTTAAAGCTTATTATTCCAGATTGACATCTGAAGTAGCTCCGTTTTCTCACAGTTTATCCTATATAGCCAGAAAGGGTGAGTTTTACGATATTTTTTCAGAAGATCAGCAAGATTTTATAGACCAATTAGAACCCCTGAATATAGAAGCGAGGTACCCATCACACAAGGAAAGACTACTGAAGAGCCTTACTTACGAAAAATGTACTGAGCTAATTGAAAAGACCCAACAATTGCAGCAATGGATAAAATCGAAGCTATAGATAAGGTGAAAAAGTACAAACTTTTACTTGAAGACCATTTTCAGCTTGATAATGTGTACCTTTTTGGTTCTTATGCCAACAACACGAACAGGGAAGATAGTGATATTGATGTTGCCATTGTTATGAGCAATATTCCGGAAGATTTCTTCGCCGTTAATCCACTTTTGTGGAAAATTCGAAGACAAGTTGACGATAGAATTGAACCTATCCTTATTGATAAGGATAACGAAAAATCAGGCTTCCTTGAAGAAATTAAACGAAGTGGAATCGAGATTTAGGCAAGTCCAGATATTTTTAACACCCCAATTATTATTATAATCCGGATAGTTGTTATACTTCTTAACTGGCTCGGCGAAAATGGACCTCATCCGATTTACCCCGGCCCCCTTTGACAGATTAGCCGGTTAACACATTGATCGTATGGCCAGTGGGCAAGGAGAGGGGAAAGCAGAATTGATCAGGTTATATTAACGGGCGGGAAAAAAGTTTTACTACTTTGACAAATACTGCATTGCCGAACACTCTTTTTGTGAAGCGAAGCAAGCAAAATGTGTGTGAACTAAGTGTTAAGGGCATAAACTTTTCAAATAATAAGTTTTTTATTTCGTTAAAATAATAAAGAAAGATTTGTATTTTTATGAGTATAAAGGATCACAGCAGATTTCAATCAGTTTACTTTCAACCATAAAATAATGTGTAATGGAATATATAGCAGAACGTATTACCATTGATGACAATATTTGTAATGGTCGCCCCACAATCAGAGGCACGAGAATTACCGTTCAAACTATACTCGAGTTTTTGTCAGCAGGAGATTCTGCCGAGGATATTCTTGCTCAATATCCGTCTCTTGAACCTGGTGATATTAATGCCTGTATCAAATTTGCAGCTGATTTAATGAAAAGTAATTTTTCTATTAAGCTTGTAACATAATGGTTCGTTTTTTAATAGATGAGAACCTGCCTTATTACTTTAACCTTTGGAATAGCAAAGAATTCATCCATGTTATTGATCTGGTAAACATTAAAACTGACAGTGATATCTGGGAGTACGCTAAAAAGAATAATTTGATTATTGTCACCAAAGACAGCGATTTCTCAAATAAAATATTGTATAAATCACCTCCACCTAAAGTCATTCATATAAGATTCGGAAATCTAAGAATTCAGGAGTTCTATAAGGTATTAGATAAAATGTGGACTGACATTGAGGAAAATATTAAAACTCACAAATTAGTTAACGTGTATAAAGACAGAATCGAATCTGTTAGCTGAATATTTCTTTTACTATCAAATCTGGCACTTTTTAATAAGACATTAAAGACAATATTTTAAAGTCATTGCACTAACACATTTCGAAGCATTGAAGGAAAGAGGAATTATTGAAAGAGTTTGTGGTACAAGAGGCCATTGGAAGATAATAATAGACACCTGACCATGCTGTTACCGGACTTCGTCGCGATAACTGATTCTATGTTAACCATGCCTTTCAGGCCTGGCCGTAATTTCCCTTTGTTTGTCCTATAATGGATTGCATTATGTTAATATAGCTTTGGTATAAATTCTGCGTTCTCCTCAGAGGGTATGGCCGGGATGGCCTGGGCAGTATAAACCGGTATTGCCATATAGTTTTTTTACGGATAACTACCGGCACGTAGCTCCTCCATGTGTAAATGGGGAGAAATATCCCCCGTTCAAACTTTTCATGTGTAACAGTAAAGGCCAAATGCCATGCTGTGGGGTCTGTCATAGACGTAAAAAATCTCTACCTTCCCAAAAGGCATCAGTGATGATAAAAACAAAAAAGCC
>REEN01000111.1 GCA_007695015.1 Marinilabiliales bacterium | reverse complement strand
GTTTCGCGCGCTACTCGACCGATGATAAATGGAAGGTCCCGCACTTTGAGAAGATGCTTTATGACAACGGCCAGCTCCTTTCCTTATATTCCAATTCCTGGAAGGTTATTAAAAATAAGCTTTTCAGGGATGTTGTGTACCGGACGACTGACTTTGTCAGAAGGGAGATGACCTCACCTGAGGGCACTTTCTTGTCTGCTCTTGATGCCGACAGTGAAGGAGAGGAGGGAAGATTCTACACCTGGGATAAGGAGGAAGCGGAAAAAGTGATGGGCGAAGATGCCTCCCTCATGCAAAAATATTACAGCATCGGCAGTGAGGGTTACTGGGAGAATGGCAGGAATATCTTGCTCAGGACTGAAACGGACAGCGATTTTGCCGCCAGGCACGGCATGGATGAAAATTCACTCAGGGAGATCGTGACAAGGGCAAATGCAAAGCTTCTCAATGCTCGTTCGTCGAGGGTTCGCCCTCTGACCGACACAAAGGTGATCGTTTCATGGAACGCTTTGATGATCAAAGGGCTTGCCGACGCCTATTCAGCCTTTGGTGATCCCGGGTTTCTCAAAATGGCTGCAGACGCTGCCGATTTTATTATTGATAATTCCATTTCCCCGAAAGGGAAATTATCAAGGCTTCTTACGGGGGGCGTGCCTGCGATCGATGGGTTTCTTGAGGACTACGCCCATCTTGCAGATGCACTCATAAGACTTTACGAGGTCTCTGCGGTGCCCCGTTACCTGCTTAAGGCGCGCGACCTGACTGCCTGCGTGCTGGATAACTTCAATGCCCGGGGCACGACCATGTTCCCTTTTTCGGCTGATGACGGCGAGAAGCTTAAAGCCCCCTATTTTGAGCTGTCTGACAGCGTCATCCCTTCATCAAACAGCGTGATGGCGCTTAACCTGTTTCGCCTGGCCGGCTATTTTGAGAAACCTGAATGGAATGCCCGCAGCCTGAGGATGCTGGCCGATATCAGTCCCTATCTTCAGAAATCGGCCATTAACCACACCAACTGGGCCAGGCTTGTCCTGTACAGGGTGTACGGACACTATACACTCGCCATCACCGGGCCCCGGCCGGAAGAAAGGGCGCTGGAAGCCGGCAGGATGTACCTGCCCGGTATAGCCGTGGCCGCATCAGGTTCTGAGGATGATGATATTCCCCTTTTCGGGGAAAGGTATAAAGAGGGTGAGACCTGGTACTATCTCTGCTCCATGGGCAGGTGCAACCTCCCGGTCAGGGACCTGGGGCGGGCACTTTCACAGTCGGGCCATTTCCGGTTTCCGTAAACCGTATGCTTCCCGGACCATATTTTTCGGCTTGTTTACTATCCTTGTAATCCGTAAGGTTCCGGGTCCCTGTTATACGCCCATTGCCGCATCCCGGTAATCAGCCCGGATTCCGTCCACCTGATTTGCAAGGATGCCGGTCTCCGCAATCTGCCAGATTTACGGTATTGTAAACCACCAGGGATTACCCTTTCTTGGTTTTAGCCATGAATTTTAATAACTTGCAGCTTGTAACTCCAGGTGTTATCTTGCTGAAATACAGGACTTATGTCGGAAAAGTCGCAGCCAGCACGTAGCGGGACCCGACGGCAGGCAGATGTTGTTCTTATATTTCAGCGGCGAAGAAGCCGGCAGAATTGTTACTTTGACTGATTTGATTTATGGCAATTATTGGAGAAATATTGAAAAGGGCGGTTGCGGTTTCACACACGATTATTCATGAACCGGACCCTGTCCCCGCGCAGAAGAAAGTGCTGGCCGGACTCCTGGAAAAGGCTGAGAATACGAAGTTTGGTACTCATTACAGGTTCAGGGATATACAGTCAGCCGAAAACATCCGCAAAGCCTATGCTTCTGCAGTTCCCTATCACGACTATGACAGGATATTCAAAGAATGGTGGAAAGATCTGTACGAAGGCGCTTTTGATGTCACCTGGCCGGGGAAACCGGATTTTTTCGCGCTCAGCAGCGGTACCACCAGTAACTCCAAGACCATTCCCGTAACTGATGATATGCTGGAATCAATAAGAAATGCTGGTATCAGGCAGGTTCTGAGTCTTGCGGAGTTTGACATGCCCCCCTCTTTTTTTGAAAAAGAGGTGCTTATGCTGGGCAGCAGCACGAGTCTGAAAAAGGTGAGAGGCCATCTCGAGGGTGAGATCAGCGGCATATCTGTCTACAACATTCCTTTATGGTTTAACCGGCTTTTCTATAAGCCCGGGCCTGAAATTTCCAGCATCGATGACTGGGACGAAAGGGTAAGTCAGATCGCAGAAAAGGCTCCAGAGTGGGATATCGGGGGTTTATCAGGAATACCTTCCTGGATAGAGCTTATGCTCAAAAAGGTGATCGAACATAACAAGGCAGGGAATATTCACGATATCTGGCCCAACTTGCAGGTCTACACTTCAGGAGGTGTCAGCTTCGAGCCATACAGGCAGAGCTTCGGCAAAATATTTGGGCGGGATGTGATCATTCTTGATACCTATCTTGCCTCAGAGGGATATCTTGCAACCCAGCTGCGCAGGGATACCGATTCAATGGCATTGCTTACAGACAACGGGGTATACTTTGAGTTTGTTCCCCTCAAGACAGAAAATATCAATGAAGACGGTTCGGTGGCAGAGGGAGCACAGGCTCTCACTATAGAAGAGGTTGAGGAAAATGTGGATTACATACTTATCATCAGCACGGTTGCAGGAGCCTGGCGTTACATGATAGGAGATACCGTAATGTTTACAGACAGAAAGCGGGCCGAGATCAAGATCACCGGGCGAACCAAATATTACCTGAATGTGGTTGGATCGCAGTTGTCAGAGTTCCAGATGATAAAAGCTGTAAACCAGGTTGGGGAGGAGTACAATACAGATATACAGGAGTTTACGGTTAGTGCGGTAAAAAGAGGTGATGATTATGTGCATTGCTGGTATCTCGGGTGCAACGAAAAGCCTTCTGACGGGAAAGAGGAGATCGCCAGGAGGCTCGATGAGATATTGCAGGAAGAGAATAAGAATTACAAGGTTGCACGCAGCAAGGCTTTGAAAGATGTTGAAGCTGAGCTGGTCACTGCAAAGCTTTTCTACGACTGGACCGAGAAGATGAAGAAGAAGGGGGGGCAGACCAAGGTCCCGAAAGTGATGAAGGAGGATGAGTTTGCAGAATGGGAGGCATTTGCGTCCGGCCGGGGGTATTGACACCAATTAAACTATTGCTATATGTTAAGGTCATCTTTTTTCGTTCTTTCTTTCGTTCTTTATTCCGTTTCATCACTGGCAGGAGATCATTCCTGCAAGGTTTGGGAGGTAATCGAGTTGTCTTTTACAGCCACTGAATCAATTGACAATCCTTACGGACAAATACCGGTTGACGGATCTGCTGATCACCTCGAAGTGGCCTTCAGGGGAATTTCCGGCCCTGCTGAAGGTAAGGTAATGACATTAAAAGGGTTCTGGTATGAAGGGAATGCATGGAGGGTAAGGTTTGCCCCTCCTGTTCCGGGGGTATGGGAATACATGAGCTATTCGGCCGATGAGGGTATGGATGGCGTAACGGGTACAATAGATGTCAGGGAACGCACCGCATTGGAACTTGAGGAAAACCCTGCAGGCAGGGGATTCATACGGGTGAATGACAAAGGCCCCCGTTCGGGCAGGTATTTCGAATATGCCGATGGCACTCCCTTCCTGTGGATAGGAGATACATGGTGGAACTGGGCCAAGAGGAACATCCCCTTCAGCCGGTTCAAAGAGCTTGCCGATGACCGTGCAAACAAGGGTTTTACAATGGGACAGCTGTTTGTGCCCGGAAACGGATGGGGGGGAATTGCAACGATCCATGAGGACAACTTTACCCGCATTGATACAGATCATATCAAAAAGATAGACAGCATAGTATCCTATGCCAACCAGGTGGGCATTACAGTCTGGATCCATGCCTGGTGGACCAGGGAGGGCATGGCAGAAAATATCGGAGAGGAGAAGATCATGAGATGGTGGAGGTACCTTATCCACCGGTACGGGGCTTATAACGTGGTATGGGTGGTTTCCGGGGAATACAATCTGTATAATTACGGGGGATTTCCTCTTGATTTCTGGGAAGATGTAGGCAGGATGATAAAGGAGGAAGATCCGTATGAAAGGGCTGTCAGCACTCATCCGACCCCGCCCGGATGGGAGGGAGGAGCCGATGCCCCCCAATGGTCAACCGCTGAGGTGCTTCACCATGCAGACTGGCTTGATTATAACCAGAGTCAGACAGGACACGGCAGGTACCGCAATGAGCTTACACCTGAGATCGTGGCTGACAGCTACCGCAGGTATCCGCCTAAACCGGTTGTCGTTACCGAACCCTGGTACGAGTTTGTTGAAGGGAATCCCCGGGCCATGGATATCCGGCTGGGAGCATGGTCGGCATTCCTGTCGGGTGCTGCAGGCCATTCCTATGCCGGTGGCCATGTATGGAAAGCACACGTTCCCGAATCGCGGATGGGACCCGATGCATGGCCGATGGACCTGGGTTTTGAGACAAATACCATGGATTACCCTGGTGCCGTCTCCATGGGAGTTATGTCAAGGTTTCTCCAGGGAACGGAATGGTGGCGTTTTGAACCGGCACCCGGACTGGTGTCCGATTATCCCGACCGCTATGCATCTCACATACCGGGCGAAAAGATACTGGCTTACCTCAGGTACGGCGGCGGTGCGAAGATTGACCTCTCCCTCTTTCCGGAGGGAACACCGTTGAGGCTGACGTGGCTTGATCCGTCAAACGGGGAGACACGTTCAAGAACGATGGCCTCACCGGGCAGCACGCATTTTATCAGCTCACCAACCTCTTACCCGGGAACACTGGAGTACAGGGACTGGGTCATGCTGTTGGAAAAGGCTGATTCTAATGCTCATGCCGGTCAACGGCAGCCGGAATAGTTATTACAGCAGTCTGGATTTTTAAAGCAAAAACTGCCATCAATATTTCAGTTTTTTGTTATTGCCGGGTTACAACGGCTGAAAACCCGCCACGGGGCAGCATATGAACTACATGATCATGCCCGGGAACGAAATCTACAGTATTAAAGCTAAATGACTTATCATCAGCCCCGTCTGAAATAATATCCATCCGGTAATTGCCTTCAGGCAAAAAATCAAGATGGAATCCAACGTGCCTGGATTCATTAAGTCCGCTTATGCCGCTTACATACCAGATGTCATCATTTTTGCGTGCCAGGATAACCATCTCTCCGGGAAAACCATCTATATAGCGGGTCTCATCCCATACAACAGGTACATTTTTCAGATATTCAACTACATATTCCGGCTGGTTACGATAGGAATGATCACTATCGGCAAAATGCTGCAGACCTGATTCAAATATTACTGCCAGTGCAAGTTCATGAGCATGAGTTGTAATTTTAGGAAATTGTGAATCAGAGAAAGTTACCGGCGTATAATCCATAGAACCTATTACATTTCGGGTAAATGGCAGAATAGTATTTGCTATTGGTGCATATTCGGAAAATCCCGGTGCAAATTTATATGATTCAGCTCCTCTTACCGATTCCATTGTCATAAGGTTAGGATATGTTCTTTCCCATCCTCTTGGTATAGTTGACCCGTGAACATTGACCAGCAACCTGAATTCAGCAGCATCTTTAAGAATATCATGATACTGTTGCATAATGCATGCCTTATCACTTTGAAAAAAGTCAACTTTGATAGCCTTTACTCCCCAACGGCTGATCCTGCTGAATTCTTTTCTCCTCGGTTCTTCCAGGTGCATCAGGTCGCGAGGGGCTTCTGTAATTATATTATGAGGCCCGCCCGAATTATACCATAATGCAATTCCTACCCCGACACTATTAGCGTACCCGACTAGCTCTTCTGCTGTGCCTCCCTGCATCTCATTCCAATTTGCATCAACAAGAAAATACTCCCAACCCATTTCTGCTGTAAAGTCGATAAACTCTTTCAACCTGTTGAAGTCACGGGGACTATCACTTTCTGACCACCAGCTCCATCCTGATCTTCCCGGTTTTATCCATGAAGTATCATCCAGTTTATTTGGTTCGCTCAGATGAAAAATCAAATTTGACTCAAGAATGGTGCCCGGATTGTCTCCAATTACAGCGACCCTCCAGGGTGTTTTGAATGGCAAATTAATTTCCGGCCGGGAAGGGCAAACACCCATTGCTTCCTCTTCGAGTGGCAATATCAGTGTATACAGTCCCTCAACCGGATTGCCATCAACATACATTCCTGTATAACCCTCGTCCATGCCGGCATCACTTATTAGTAACCAGTCCGTTCCCGTATGGAAAAGCATGGGGAAGGACCAGCCGTTTTTGTTTTCGGGAGCCGGGGTTCCTGCCGGTATCCTGTTCTCAAAAAATGTTTCATAAGCAGGTGCCCATTTCCAGATAGTATCATATGGTTGCATCCAGGCATCACTATTTTCAGGAATCTTAAAGCCGGTTAACTCCTGTGTTAGAGTATAGGACTGCTGTTCTGTGTTTTCAAATTCATAATTAAAAGCAAATCCATTGTCAAAAACCCTGAAATTCAATACAAAATTCTCACCATCAGGGTTTTCAAATCCGAGGTTGAGCTCATTCCATTCCGGATTGTTTTCTCTCCTCTTTCCGGTTAAAAGCTGGTATGAATCCATAAGGTCTTGATGTTCCTCTTTGAATAAGAATCTGAGCCCGTTTACAAACGAGGCTTCTTCAAATACTATTCCCAGGGGAGATTTATCTATGACTAACCGGGAATGGTTTCTGATGGAATAGTAAAGGCTTCCCTGGTCATCAAGACCCACGTTGACCGAGATCTGATTACCGGGCGAATATATAACCCAATTATTATCAGGTTTCCGCGAACATCCCATAATAATTAGTCCGCCGAAAAGCAGAATAAAAGCAGTTCTTTTTACATTGAAGTTTTTATAATTCATTATCTGTGAGGTTTAATTATTATTGAACTTCCAGTTACTGCAAAATAGTACAAAAAATCCATAGTGTATGAATTATGAACCTTTTTTTATTGTAATGGTACCAGAATCCTGAGAAAAGCGGGAGTGGGGCTGGCAGCCATATTAACTGCCGGTTGTGCCGAGGATGCCGGAAACAAGGACTGGCAGGCTCACCTGATGGCAGTCTATGCCGCACAGGTTTACAGCATGGATCTGGGAATAGGCAGGGTGATCAGTGCACTTGAAAGGTATGATCTCATGGATAACACTCTGATAGTCTTTCTGTCAGACAATGGTGCAAGCGATGAGGTGATCCAGGGGCAGAACACCCGGCACGGCTATTTTGAAAACGGCGGCACAACCCCCGACGTCTACCCCGGGGGCCCTGACACTTATGCTTCTTACGGCCGGGCATGGGCCAATGCCGGCAATACCCCCTACAGGAGATACAAGCGGTAGATGCACGAGGGAGGCATAGCAACTCCTTTTATTGTTCACTGGCCGCGTGTTGTTGAGCCGGGGCAGATTGTTCATCATGTGGGAAGAATGGGCAGTCAGGGCAAATGTAAAATGATCAGTGACGGTAAAATGTCTTGCCGACGATCTTCCAGCCCTCCTCAAACTTGTACAGGGCAAGGTAATCGGTAAACTGCCTTTGTCCCTGCCTGTATAGTTCCAGTTTCACCATTGCAGCGGTGCCAACAACGTCAATATCGAGGTATTTTACTGTGGCAGGGTGCGGCGGGCCGTCCGGATAAGCTGCTTTCTGCTTCTCATTCCTGGCGATCCATGCCTCTATCGGCATTTCCTGTATCTGGTTGTCTACCAGCATAAGCATCACAAATTCAGGCACGAAATGCTGCCTTATAACACCGGGATCGCCCCAGTTCTGGATGCCGTCAATATAGGCTTTGTCGATCACCCTTTTGATCTCTTCAGCATCAGGTGCGGTGTTGGCGCTTACCTGAAGGCTTAGTAAAGCTGCAGCAAGAAATAACAATAGTTTTTTCATATTACATGATTTTTTGCTGGCAAATGGAATTTCCCATGCTAAATCGACTGCAGGTCAAATGAACATGCAGTCAACTTATTATTTGCCTGTTTAAGAATACCCCAAAAATATGAATTTTATAATACTTTTACCTGAGATTATCAGTCAAACCGTTACCAGTAAATTATGAAGTACAATCTTGAAGTCTGCTCATTTACCATTCAGAGCTGCATAATTGCTGAGGAAGCCGGGGCTGCGAGGGTTGAGCTTTGCGATAACCCGCTTGAAGGCGGAACAACGCCATCATACGGTACGATAAAAAATGCAAGAGATAAGATCAGCATCCAGCTGTTTCCAATAATCAGGCCAAGGCCCCGGGACTATTTTTATGATGATGATGAATGGCAGATAGTTGTTGACGATATTGCCATGTGCAAAGATCTGGGATGTAATGGTATAAGTGTTGGAGTGCAAAAATCCGGCGGAGAAATTGATGCCGGCCGGTTGAAACGGATCGTGGAACTTGCCTGGCCGATGGAGGCCTGAAACCCCTTCTCATCGAAAAAAAATAGTCGAGCAAGAACTATTCCTTTAGTTTCTCAAGTGTAGTGATACCGTAAAGACAGAACCTGAATTTCGTTGTTAACAACTCTGTAAATCAGACGATGTTCTCTATTTATCCTGCGACTCCACCACCCGGACAATTCATATTTTAATTCTTCAGGCTTACCAATGCCACTATAAGGATGTTTCTGAATATCCTTCAACAGGTTTGTAATTCTGGTCATGATTTGCTTTTGACCAGATTTCTTCCAAAACACAATATCTTTATTTGCCTGCTCAAAAAGGACTACTTCCATATATCCTCAACATTCATACGCACACCTTTATCGGTGCCATTCTCAATGTTTGCCAAAGCATCCTTAAGCCGTTGGGCATTTGCAGTACCCGATAATAAATACTCCGTTTCATCAAGATCTGCCAGTGGAATAATTGCAAAAGCCTCATTGCGTCCACGTTGTATTATAAGACGTTCCTTTTTTGCAAGATCCAAATAATATTTCTGTTTATC
>REEN01000110.1 GCA_007695015.1 Marinilabiliales bacterium | reverse complement strand
TGCCTCCGGTAATAAATGAAGCACCCTGCCTGGCGAAGGTTTGGTAGTTCCTCCGGTCAGGCAGGGGCCTCTTTGTAAGATCAAATATATAAATCTTATTTCATAAATTTTTATGCTATTTGTCATATTTTTCCTACTTTGAACCCGGCAAGGCAAATATTTCATGAATTTAGGGGTAAACCAGGTCAAACATAAATTCCACAAACCCGAAACCCCCACAAACCCAAAAACCCCAAAAATACCGGTTATGATAAAGCTCAGATCAGGTGCAGTAGCAATGACGGGATTGCTCTCTTTCAGTTTTGTTAATCAGACTTGTACTCCTGTAAAAGAGGATACTAAATCTCCTCCCCCAAATTTTGTCATCATTTTTGCCGATGATTTGGGATACGGGGATATAGGTGTCTTTGGCCATCCCACAATAAGAACTCCTAATCTTGACAGGATGGCGGCCGAGGGACAGAAATGGACCCAGTTTTATGTTGCCGCTTCGGTCAGCACCCCGTCACGGGCCGGGTTACTCACGGGCCGGTTACCGGTAAGGTCAGGAATGGCAAGCAGCAGACGTCGCGTCCTTTTTCCCGATTCAAACGGGGGACTGCCACAGGAGGAGATAACCATTGCCACCATGCTCAGGGAGAACGGATACCGGACCGCTCATGCTGGGAAGTGGCACCTGGGACACAAGTCACCGTTCCTGCCGACTGACCATGGATTCGAAACATACTTCGGTATTCCATATTCCAATGATATGGACCGTATAGCCAGTGTGCCGGGTATGGACTGGATAGAATCGCAAATTGTTTTTGCTGAAGAGGAGAACTACCAGGCCTATAATGTACCTCTTATGAGGGACAAAGAAATTATTGAAAGGCCGGCTGATCAGCGCACCATTACAAAGCGATACACAGAAGAGGCTGTTGACAGGATAAGGGAATTCAAGGATGAACCTTTCTTTATTTACCTTGCCCATTCCATGCCCCACATACCTCTTTTCAGGGCCGAAGAGTTCAAGGATCATTCTCTGGCAGGAATTTACGGTGACGTAATTGAGGAGATTGACTGGTCTGTGGGGCGTATCCTGGAGACACTGGAGGAGGAGGGAATAGCCGAAAATACATTTGTAATTTTTACTTCTGATAACGGGCACTGGCACATATTTGATACTCATGGCGGACTAGGGGGTGTGTTAAGAGGCGCCAAAGGCGGCACGTTCGAGGGAGGGATGCGTGTGCCGACCATAATCAGGTGGCCCGGCCAAATCGAACCGGGGGTTATCATGGAACTGGGAACTACATTGGATCTGATGCCAACCTTCTGTCAACTTGCTGATATCAAACTGCCTGACGACAGGATATATGATGGTTATGATCTGTCACCGCTCCTGTTTGGAACCGGGAATGGTGTGCGGGATATTGTCTGGTACTACTGGGGAACAGAAGTCTATGCGGTCCGTAAGGGAGATTATAAGGCCCACTTCATTACCCAGCTTGAATACGGTACCAAAACAGCACATTTCGTCACCAAGCCAGAATCTGATGTTGAGATCGGCAGAACTGTTCACGATACCCCGCTGCTCTTTAATCTTAACATAGATCCGTCGGAGAGACATAATATTGCATCTGATCATCCGGAAATCATTGAAAAGATAAGGCGCTTGAAGGAAGAGCATCTTGCTTCTGTTGAACCTGTTGAAAATCAGCTGGAAAAATGAATCATTAGACTCATGGCCGAAGGACCTGTACTGCTATTGATACTGCTTTTGAGCGTGGTATTTATCGTTCTGATGACCTCCCGGTTCAGGGTGCATCCCTTTCTTGTATTGTTGCTTGCGGCTATTGGTGTGGGCATCGCCACCAGTCTCCCGATGCCGGAAATAATAGCAGCATTGAAAAGCGGTTTTGGCAACACCCTCGGGAGCATAGGTATAGTGATCATTGCCGGCACTATCATAGGTGTGATCCTTGAGAAAACAGGTGCTTCACTGAGCATGGCAAACATGATACTGCGCCTGGTAGGGAAGGAGAGAAGTCCCCTGGCCATATCCATTGCCGGTTATATTGTCGGTATTCCTATCTTCTGCGATTCGGGTTTTGTAGTGCTAAGTCCCCTGAACAACGCGCTTGCGCGGATTTCGAAGACATCGATGACGGTAATGGCATTTGCCCTTGCAGGCCCGCTATACGTAATTCACTGCCTCATTCCCCCTCACCCCGGCCCAACTGCTGCGGCAGGTGTCCTTGGGGGGGATCTGGGACTTATAATTTTCTGGGGCATTATAGCTGGCATTCCGGCTGTTTTCCTGGGATTGTACTGGGCATTGAAGTTTGCTTCGAGGTATTATGCAGAGCCCCCATCTGGCGAGAGTTTCGAGGAGATTGTTTCCAGGGTTAAATCACTTCCTTCGCCGGCTGTTTCGTTTGCCCCGATAGCGATACCGATAATACTGATCGGACTTGGCTCTTTTGCGGGACTTGATACCAGGCCCTTTGGCACAGGCCGTCTGCAGGAGGTCCTTATTTTTCTTGGTGATCCGGGTATCGCACTACTGACCGGGGTTTTTATCTCACTCGCACTTGTTAAAAAGTGGAGTACTGATGTGCTTGGTGAGTGGACCGGCCAGGCCATCAAATCGGCCGGGCCCATTATTGCCATAACAGGTGCCGGTGGGGCGTTCGGCTATATGCTTCGTATCACACCCATAGGCGATTATCTCGGCAGCTCTCTCCTGGGCCTGGAGGCCGGGCTGCTGCTGCCGTTCATACTGGCGGCAGCGCTTAAGACCGCGCAGGGCTCATCAACGGTTTCGGTAATCACCACCTCATCGCTGATGGTGCCGATATTGCCGCAACTCGGACTTGACAGCACCCTGGGCATTGTTTTCACGGTGCTGGCTATGGGCGCCGGCTCTATGGTGGTTTCGCATGCCAACGACAGCTATTTCTGGGTGGTTTCGAAATTTTCAAATCTCGATGTAGGCACTGCTTACCGTACTTACTCAACGGGTACCATCGTTCTTGGCGTCTCTACAATGATTGTAATATATTTACTGTCGCTTGCTGCCGGTGTTTAGGATGGCGGTCAAATATTTGCCAGCCATTCCTGCGGCCGGGGCTGTCAGCGACCTCCGGATCCTGCGGACTTTCGGCCAGCGCACTGTTTATGAACTAAATATCTGATTATGTTGACTCCTGGAAAGAAAATCCTTATAGCTCCAGACTCCTTCAAGGACTGCCTTCCGGCAGAAGAGGTTGCCCGGTACCTTGGTGAAGGCATAAGCGAAAGGCACCCGGATGCCGGCATAACGCTGTTCCCTGTTGCCGACGGTGGAGAGGGGACAACCGCCTGCATATCTTTTCACCGCGGCGGCACATGGAAGAAGCTGACAGTCAGCGATCCCCTTCACAGGCCCGTACAATCGGGATACCTGGTGCTGGAGGATGAGCAGACAGCAGTAATTGAGCTGGCTGCCGCCTCAGGGCTTGAGCTGCTGACCCCGGAAGAACGCAATCCGCTAAGAACCTCAACACTCGGTACGGGCGAGTTGATAAAGGACGCACTTGACAGCGGCGTTGAGAAGATAATACTTACCGTAGGAGGCAGTGCGACGGTCGATGGCGGCATTGGCATTGCCTCAGCACTCGGTTTCCGTTTTACCGGGGAAGAGGGCGGGGAGCTTGCCCCCTGCGGCGAGGCTGCCGGTAAGATAAGGGAAATTGATTCGTCAGGCGTACATCCCCGCCTGAAGGATACACCGGTGATCATTGCCACCGATGTTCAGAACCTGCTTAACGGCAGCGAGGGTGCAGCCCGTGTTTACGGGCCACAGAAAGGAGCTGACGAAGAAGCCGTCGGCATACTGGAAACAGGGTTGCGTAACTTATCAGGGCTGATATTTGATGCAACAGGGTTTGAGGCTGACGTGCATCCGGGAACCGGGGCTGCAGGTGGTGCCGCACTTTTCCTTATGGCTTACGGCAAGGGAACTCTTGAAAGGGGCTTTGATATTGTTGCCGGGCTTACCGGCTTTGACGTGGCCATCCGCGAAAGCGATATAATAATTACAGGAGAGGGCAGGATTGATACCCAGACAGCATACGGGAAGGTGGTGGCTTCGGTGGCCGGGATGGCTTCGGCGGCGGGGAAGACCCTGGTTATTGTGGCCGGGATTGCTGAAGGAGACAGGCAGGAGCTCCGTTTGCAGTACGGGGCTGCGGGGGTCTATTCCCTGGCTGATATTGCTGAAGGCATGGAGGATTCGATAGCGAATGCTGCAGAATACCTGAAGGCTACCGGACTAATGATAGCCGACGAACTTATTCATAGCGCAGATCACCTTTAGGCCCGGAACA
>REEN01000109.1 GCA_007695015.1 Marinilabiliales bacterium | reverse complement strand
AGAGAAACCTGCTGCTGAAGCGCCTGCTGAGGAGAAAGCTGCTGCAGAAGAGAAGGAGGCAGAGAAGCCTGCTGCCGAAGAGGTGCCTGCAGAAGAGAAGAAGGAGGAAGCTCCTGCTGAGGAGAAACCTGCAGCTGAAGAGAAGAAGGCAGAGAAACCTGCTGCCGAAGAGAAGGCAGAGAAACCCGCAGCTGAGAAGAAGGAAGAAGCTCCTGCAGAGGAAAAGAAAGCGGAAAAGTCCGACGAAGAGAAAAAGGAATAAAAGCCAGCCGGTGGAAGGGATCGGTTATGATCCCGGCACCTTACCATGATCAGCCAGGCTTGACACGATAAATATTCTGCATGCAACATGCCGGGGATTTAAAATTGTTGGGCGAACTTCTGAAAACTCATGGGATCAGCGGAAACCTGGTTCTCAAACTTGCATTTTTCACTGAGGAAGAACTAAAAGAGGGGGATACGGTATTTGTCGAAATAGACGGAATACCGGTCCCTTTTTTTATAGATTACTTCAGGTTCCTGACCGACGACACCGCACTTATAAGATTTGATGATACACGATCTTCAGCTCAAGCCGGCTTTCTGGCCGGGTGCCGTGTATTCTGCAGCAAGGATTTTGGAGAGGGCAACGGGGAACGGGAAGAGGGTTACAGCGACATACTGGGGTTCAAGGTTTTTGACAGGGAGAAGGGGTATGCCGGGATACTAGCGGAAGTTCTGGAATATCCGGATAATCCGGTTATGCGTATTGAGCATGAGAACCGGGAGGTGCTGATACCCTTACATGATGACATAATTGAAAGGATTGATCCTGTGATGAAGATAATAGAGGTGTCGGCGCCGGACGGATTGCTGGACCTGTACCTGTGATCATTCCCTAACCGTACTTAAGACTGACCTCCTTTTCAAATGACATGACACTCTGTCTCCATTCCCCCGGAAGGGGAATCGAACAGTTCATTGCCGCATCGAAGGCTACCAGTATGCAGCGGCTTGAGGCCATGACGTTGCCGCTTTCGGTATCACGTACCTCCTGCACCATATGGATGCTTTTATTACCCAGCATGACAGTTCCTGTTGCAACTTCAATCCTGTCATTTATGTGAACAGGGCAGTGGTAATCAACACTTATTGAGGCCAGTATCAGTGTCTCTTTTTCCCAGCTTAAATGCCTGCCCAGTACATGCCTGAAATACTGCAGCCGCGCATAGTCAAAATAGTGCTGGAACACTGAATTGTTGACATGCCCCATAATGTCTATATCATTAAACCTTATCTGTATTGGGGCAAAATGAAGGAAAACATGGGCGGGGGTGGACTGGTCATTGGTTGACATGGTCAGGGGTTATTAAGTCAGGGTTGTTTAATCTTTGCTTTTGACTGCTGCTGCATGTTGAAACCCGGGAAGTATGTCACTGAATGCAGCCAGTATTTTGTCATTATCGTTTCCGGGAAGGAGCTGTGTAAGCGCTTCAATTTTACCTGATATGCCGTCGCATGATCTGTTCCTGTCAAGCACCAGGCTGATCTTGGGATTGTCGGTAGGCGTTGTGTACTCGTGGGTATACATTATCTCTTCATTTATCTTCTCGCCTGCCCGCAGGCCGGTGAATTTGATCTCTATGTCCTGTCCGGGTACAAGTCCGGTTAACTTGATCATCTTCCTGGCAAGGTCATAGATCCTGATTGAATGCCCCATCTCAAATACAAATATTTCTCCTCCTTCCGACATGGCGCCTGCTTCCAGGATGAGCTGAGCGGCGATGGTGCTGGTCATGAAATACCTGGTCACTTCAGGGTGTGTTATTGTGACCGGTCCGCCCGTTTCGATCTGTTTCCTGAACCGCGGGATAACCGATCCGTTGGAACCAAGGACATTGCCGAACCGGACAATTGAAAAGCGCGTTCCGGATCTTTTTTGTATGTCAAGCAGGCACAATTCGGCAATTCTTTTGGATGCACCGGCTACATTGGCGGGATGGACCGCTTTGTCGGTCGAGATGAACACAAATTTGTCACAGCCATGGTCGCTTGCAAGTTCTGCCAGCAGTTTTGTAGCACAGATATTGGTTCGCAGCGCCTCTGCCGGGTTGTTTTCCATCATCGGAATATGCTTGTAGGCTGCTGCATGGAAAATGATCTGAGGCCTGAGAGCGGCAAATATGCTGGCCATCCGCGTTTCATCGGCTATATTTGCTGCAACGATCATGCACTTTTCCTGATTAAACTCCTCCCTGATTTTAAGTTCCAGATCGTAAAGGGCTGATTCCGCCTGATCAACAAGGATGAGCTTGCCAGGATCATAATCCTTGACCTGTCGAACTATTTCGCTTCCTATTGACCCGGCAGCTCCGGTTATCATGATAACCTTGCCCGAGATGAGCGAGCTTATGCGGCTGTCATTTACCGGCACAGGTGTCCGCTCAAGGAGGTCGTCAATGTGCACCGACTTTATCTGGTTAAACGCAAGCCTGGATGATATCCACGATGATATGTGGGGCACGGAAAGGACTTTCATGTCGAAATCAAGGCATACATCGACAATATCGACTTTTTTTTCAGGTGAGGGAGGATCTTTTGAGAATATAAAGGAGTGGATTTTGGTCCTTTCAAGGAATGCCCTGAGGTCGCCAACATCGTGTACCATTACTCCTTCAATCTTTTTTCCTGCAATGCGTTCGGTTTCATCCATGAAGCCGACCACTCTGAAGTTACGGCCCATCTCTCTTTCAAGTGTGTGCTTCAATACCAGTCCTCCCTGTCCGGTACCATATATAATAACCCCTTTCCGGTCATCTCTCTTGTTGAAGAGTTCGTAATAGGTGTTTCTCATGAACATTCTTGTGGTGGTAAGCAAAAAAAGCAGTACCACAAGGTCAATCAGGAGGACGGACATTGGAAAAAGCAGTATGCCCCCGGTAACCACATAGGCAAGCAGGTTGATGCCAGTCAGGATACCGGTGCCAGTGCTGGCCACATAAAGGAGCCTTCCCGATTCGCCGGTCCCGGTATACCTGATAAGTCCCGCGAATGTCCTGAAAACCAAAAAACTGCCGCCCCTGACAATAATTACAAGAGGGAACACAAGCGAAAACCTGGAGCTCCATTCAGCGGGAATTGAGAAATTGAACCTGAGCTGGTAGGCCAGGACCATTGATGAGATGCTGATGACCAGGTCAAGGAGAAAGATCATCCATCTTGGGGTGTGCCCCCTCTCATCATATCCGTAGTGATGTTCGTCAGTCATTCTGCTCCCAGTCAGTTATTTCAGGAATGAGGTGTGCGTCTATGTTTTATGTCCCGGGTTTTGAGCTTTCGCAACAACGGCTCTGCTGAATCTGATATCACCCTTATGCAAAAATAAGCAAAAAAGCATGCAGCGATTTTTTTTTTCTGAAGTCTTTAAAATATTAATACCGGCTCGCCGGCTTTATCAATCTAAACCAACAATTATGTCAATTAATGCAAGAATTACACTTATAGTCCTGATGTTAACCGCTATTTCGGTTGGCACTGCAGTAGCACAGAGGGACCTGCCTGCCGAGGAAAGGAGAGTTGAAAAATTCAAAAGCATCAGTGTGTCAGTGCCCGGAGAGGTATATCTCAAGCAGGGTGATGAGCAGAAGGTTATTATTGAGGGTACCAATCGGGTGGTCGAGAATCTCATAACTGAGGTGAATAATGGCCGGCTCAGCATACGGATGCCTTCACGGTGGAGATACAGGAGGAGTGATGAACTGTATGTATATATTACCATGACGGAGCTCGAAGGGATCGCCCTTTCAGGGTCAGCCTCCATATATTCCGAGGGCCCCGTCACAACCGGCAGAATGGCTGTAACCATAAGCGGAAGCGGCAGGATTGAATTGGAGGAGCTTGATGCAAGTGAGCTGGATGTTACAGTTTCGGGATCGGGAAGGCTTACGATCGGAGGGGGCAGGAAACTGGAGAAGTCGAAAATCGTTATCAGCGGCTCAGGAAGGCTTGACACCCGGAATCTGCCGGTTGAGAATGCCGATGCACTGATAACCGGCTCCGGGAACTGCAGTATCCATGTGATGTCAAACCTGAATGTACGCATATCGGGCAGCGGCCGTGTTATATATACGGGCAATCCCCGGATTGACGCAAGGATAACCGGTTCTGGACGCGTGGTGAATGCCAACTGAACCCGGGTTCCGGCAGCACGCCCGATGAACCAGCGCTAACGGATCTTGATTATTTCGCCGTCTTCGCCAAACTTGATGATGTCAGAAGGTGACGACTGCCTGGCATCATCCTGGCGGTGGACTACTATGTAGTCAACTGCATCCTTTATGCTGTCAGCTATCTTGCTGAAGCTGCCGGGCGGCGGACTGCCTGAGATGTTGGCCGAGGTTGAGACGATGGGTTTTCCCAGCATCCTGATAAGTTCCCGGCAGAAATCGTCCTTTACGACCCTGATGCCTATTGTATGGTCATGGCCGATAAGCGAGGGGGCCAGGTTTATGGCATTCTGAAATATAATGCTCAATGGCCTCTTTGCCGCATCGATGAAATTAAATGCTATATCCGGCACATCCATTACATACTTATGGATGTTGGAAGGTTCATCGATCAGGATCAGCATCTGCCTGGTGTCTTCACGGTTCTTGATATCAAAAACCTTCATTACCGCCCTGTTGTTGGTTGCGTCGCACCCTATGCCCCATATGGTATCGGTAGGGTAGAGGATGGTGCCTCCCTTTTGGATCGACTCCAGGGCACGTTCCAGATCTTCCTTCATGATTTGTGGGTTAACTGGTTTTTTTGTTTTCCGGAAGCTAGACAGAGACATTGTACTCCCTCAGGGCTTCATTGAGGGATGTTTTCATATCTGTCGATTTTTTCCTTTTCCCTATTATCAGGGCACAGGGTACCTGGTATTCACCGGCGGGAAATTTTTTAGGGAAAGTGCCGGGAATGACAACCGAACCACCGGGTACCACCCCTCTCATTTCAAGGGGTGAGCTGCCTGTCACATCTATTATCCGTGTTGACATGGTCAGTACTACATTGGCTCCCAGAACCGCTTCACGCTCCACCCTGACCCCTTCGACCACGATACAGCGGGAACCAATAAAGCAGTTGTCTTCTATTATGACGGGTGAGGCCTGCACCGGCTCAAGTACTCCTCCGATGCCCACACCCCCGCTCAGGTGAACGTTCTTTCCTATCTGGGCGCATGATCCTACGGTGGCCCAGGTATCGACCATGGTGTTTTCACCCACCCATGCGCCTATGTTCACGTATGAGGGCATCATCACGACTCCCCTTGAAAGGTATGACCCGTAACGTGCAATAGCATGCGGTACGACCCTTACCCCTGCCTGGTCATATCCTTTTTTGAGTCTCATCTTGTCATGGAACTCAAGGGGGCCTGCTTCGGTAACTTCCATCTTCCTCAGGGGGAAGTAAAGGATCACCGCTTTCTTGACCCAGTCATTTACCTGCCAGCCGTCACCTGTGGGCTCAGCTACCCTGATCTCACCCCTGTCGAGTTTGCCTATTATCTTTTCAATGGTTTCTGCTGTCTCCCTGCTATCGGTCAGATCCCGGTTTTCCCAGGCCGCTTCGATTATCTCCTGCTCTTTGTCGCACATGTTGCCTGTTTTTATGTAAAAGTAACAGAAAATAGTTAATTTAACGACCCTTTTTGAAGGCAGAAATGAGATACCGGGTACAACATCCTGGCTAATAAGATTAATAACCGAAAGTCTAACTATAATTAGCAGATATGAAAAAGACAACAAAGACAACATTGTTAAGTATTGCCATTGCAGTGGTGTGCTCCTTTAGCCTCAGTGCGCAACTGGATACACCTTATATGCTGCCACCCGATGACATTCTTTCAATTGTTGATGCCCCGGCAACCCCGTCAGTCAGTATTCACCCACGCGGCGAGATGATGCTTCTGTTTGACAACCCGAGCATGCCCGGCATTGATGAACTGGCCAGGGAAGAGCTCCGTCTTGCCGGCGTGCGTTTCGACCCGGCAACTAACGGCCCCGGCAGGGCAAGATACAATACAGGGATCAGCGTAATGGATATGGACGGTACGAACGAGCGGAGGCTTAGGGGCCTGCCCTACCCGGCGAAGATAAACAATGTAAGGTGGGCGCCCGACGGAAGCAGGATAGCGTTCCTTGTAACCGTTGACCATGGTATTGAGTTGTGGTATGCCGACCTGTCAAAGGCCGAAGCCTTCAGGCTTACCGAACCGGTTGTGAATGATGTGCTGGGCAATCCCTTTACCTGGCTGTCTGACAGTGAGACCCTGATATATACTCAGGTGCCTGCAGGCAGGGGCGAAGCACCCCTTCGCCCTGCAGTGCCGGCCGGACCTGTGGTGCAGGAGAGCATTGGAAGACAGGCTCCTGCCAGGACGTTCCAGGATCTTTTAACTGACAGGCACGATGAGGAGCTGTTCGAATATTATGCTACCGCACAGCTTGTGAAGATCAGTTTAAACGGCGACCGCAGCAACATCGGCGACCCGGCGATATTCAGGAGCGTAAGCTCATCCCCTGACGGTAATTACCTGATGGTGATGAGCATACAGAGGCCATTTTCATACCTTGTTCCCCAGTTCAGGTTCCCCTACAATGTAGAGGTGTGGGATACCGGTGGACAACTGGTGCGCACGATTGCCGAGGTTCCCCTGATGGAGGAGATGCCCCGCGGGTTCGGAGCAACATCTCCGGGGCCCCGTTCCTTTACATGGCGCAACGACGCACCGGCAACCGTTTACTGGGTTGAGGCGCTCGACGGCGGTGATCCCTCGGTTGATGTGCCTTACCGTGATCAGCTTGTGCGGCTGGAGTCGCCATTTGCAGGTGAGCCCCGGAAGGGGCTTAAGCTGGAGCTGCGCTACGCTGGTATTACATGGGGTAATGACGATATGGCTGTTGTTTATGAATTCTGGAGGAGCGACCGGAGGATGGTCACCAGCTTCTTCAATCCCAATACACATGATGGAAAGGATGTTATATGGGATCGTTCTACGGAGGACCGCTATGGTGATCCGGGAAGCTTCATGACCGTGGTGAACGAAAATGGCTTTTCGGTGCTGCAGTTCGATAACCGCGGAAGGTCGCTCTACCTGTCGGGTATGGGCGCTTCACCCGAAGGTAACCGGCCATTTGTGGATGAGTTCAACATACGGACAAAATCGGTATCCAGGCTCTGGAGATCTGAGAGCCCCTACTATGAGGTTCCCATCCGTCTTCTTGATACCCGCAGGGGCCGATTGCTGACACGACGCGAATCAACCAGTGATCCCCAGAACTATTTTATCCGCGACCTGCGGTCCGGATCTCTCGACCAGATCACCTTCTTCCCCGATCCTCAACCGCAGCTCAGGGATGTGACAAGGGAGATGATCCACTATGAGAGGGAAGACGGGGTAAGCCTTACGGCGGAACTGTATCTGCCTGCAGGCTATGACCCTGAGGCCGACGGGCCGCTGCCTGCCATTCTGTGGGCATACCCGCGTGAGTTCAGGAGCGCCGATGCTGCGGGACAGGTAACGGGGTCGCCGTATACCTTCACAAGGGTCGGTACCACCTCGGTGGTGCTCTTCGTGACCCAGGGGTATGCAGTGCTTAATAACGCAAGCTTCCCGATAGTTGGAGAGGGAGATGAGGAGCCCAATGACACTTTCGTTGAGCAGCTTGTAGCCAATGCCGAGGCTGCAGTCAACAAGATCGTCGGGATGGGTGTGGCAGATCCCCGCAGGATTGCCGTTTCCGGCCATTCATACGGGGGCTTCATGACCGCCAACCTGCTGTCGCACTCCGATATCTTTGCCGCCGGTATAGCCAGGAGTGCGGCATTCAACCGCACAATGACGCCCTTCGGGTTCCAGGCTGAGGAGAGAACATACTGGGAGGCCCCCGAGATCTATTTCAGGATGTCGCCTTTCTCCTATGCACACCAGGTGACTGCTCCGACACTGCTTATTCACGGGGCGGCTGACAACAACGCCGGGACCTTTCCCATGCAGAGCGAGAGGTACTACAATGCCCTCCAGGGACACGGGGTGACCACCAGGCTGGTAATGCTGCCCTACGAATCGCACGGTTACGTGGCCAGGGAATCAATTCTGCACGTTCTTTGGGAGTATACCGAGTGGCTGGACAGGTATGTAAAGAACAGGGAAAACTAACAAAAGCCCAATGGAGATACCCCGGTGGCAGGATGTGCTTGATGCACATGAAAGGATAGCAGGGTGGGTGCACCGCACCCCCGTGCTTACCTCCCGGGCGATCGACCGGATTGCAGGGTGCGAGCTACTGTTCAAGTGCGAGAACTTTCAGAAGGTTGGCGCCTTCAAGTTCAGGGGTGCAACCAATGCTGTTTTTTCGCTTGATCCCGCTTCAGCCGGAAAAGGGGTTGCCACCCATTCGTCAGGCAACCATGCCGCCGCACTTGCACTTGCTGCATCCAACAGGGGGATAAATGCCCACATTGTCATGCCCGTTTCGGCCCCGGATATAAAGAAAAAGGCCGTTTCCGGCTACGGGGCCGAGATAACCTGGTGCGAACCCACGCTTGAGGCAAGGGAGAGCACACTTGAAAAGGTCGTCAGCTCATCCGGGGCCACATTTATCCATCCCTACAACAACTTTGAGGTTATAAGCGGACAGGCAACTGCGGCAAAGGAGCTGATCGAAGAGACCGGCCCGCCAGATATAATAATTGTTCCTGTTGGAGGAGGCGGACTGCTAAGCGGTACGGCAATAACCGCAAAGAGTATGAGCAGCCGGACAAGGGTACTGGCTGCCGAACCGGAGAAGGCAGATGATGCATACCGGTCGTTCCGGACAGGCGTACTGCAGCCGGCCCTGCCGCCGGCAACTGTGGCAGACGGACTTCTGACATCGCTTGGGCCCCTTACCTTCCGCATAGTGCGTGAGTATGTTGACGATATCATATGTGTATCCGAACAGGGGATCGTCGATGCCATGCGATTGGTATGGGAGCGGATGAAGATAATCATTGAACCGTCATCGGCGGTGCCCCTGGCCGCTGTGCTGAACAACAGAGACCTGTTTGCCGGTACACGTACGGGCATTATCCTTACAGGGGGGAATGCCGATCTTGA